>SKVE01000380.1 GCA_007129635.1 Planctomycetaceae bacterium | reverse complement strand
TGAGGATTTTTTTTTTTTTTTTCTTTGTTTGGTCGAATACGAAAGTTTGGGCTTCTACAACGGAGGGGTTCGAGCGGGAGCGAGTCAACCACATCGCCATCTTCAGTTGATCCCTTTACCTTTGCATGATTCGGGACCACGGGTACCCATCGAACCGATTCTGGATCTTGATTGCCCTCGCCCTCGCTTTTCGGCGAGCGACGATCGAGTGCCCTTCGACCATGCGTTAGTCCGCGTTCCGTCGGGGGACGATGGTGGCTCGCAGCAGATGGGCAACGACCTGCACCGGCTTTATGTCGAGCTACTCGATCTGACCGGGATTACGGCAACTCGACAGCCGGACGGACGTCTGGGCGGCGCGTACAACCTACTGTTGACTCGTCAATGGATGCTGCTGGTACCACGACGTGTCGAGCATTTCGCAGGAATCTCGTTGAATGCCATGGCGTTCGCCGGCACCTTTCTGGCTCGCGACCACGAGCAACGGGAAATGCTCCGTCGTCAGGGCCCGATGGCGGCGTTGTCCTTTGTCGCCGGAAATTCCTGAATTTCCTGAATTCTTTTGTGTTTTCTATCTCGCCTCGGCCAAATGAAGTACATTATCGGATCGAAATGATTTGATGATCGACGCATTCGTCCAGCAGACACGAGAGGTTTGGCAGCGATGGAATCGTTCTACGTGGCTATCGATATTGGGGCGGGTTTGGGGGTCAAGATCGGGGTTTTCACCGAACCTTTCACACAGATCGGTTTTGGCCTTCTCCGTCGAGATCGTTCCGAGGAGGATTACTCACGGTTTGTGTCCGGATTATTGCAAACGATCGAATCCGTCACCAAAGACGCGGGAAAAACGATCAAGGATGTTCGCGGGATCGGCATCTCGTCGCCGGGGCTGTTTAATTCCGACGGCAGTTACCTGCTGCCAGCCAATCTAGAATACCTGACCGGGCATAACTTGAAACAAGATCTTTCCGATGCGACGGGACTGGCCGTTGCTATCGAAAACGATGCGAACGTCGGTGGGATGGCGGAATGGTCGGTGCTGCGCACGGATTTGCTGTATTGGGTTTTTGGTGGCGGATGGGGGGGATCGTGGATCGACCAGTCGGGAAAGGTGCAGTTTCCCTCGGTGAATTGGGATCGTGATGACCGTTCGCTGCATTATACGAATGAACCCGGTTATGCGATCCCGCTGGACAAGCTCTCGTTGCGCACCATATTCTACCAGCACGGCGCTTCGTTCGATCGATTCCAGCAAATCGTCGCGGAGGATCTGGGGCTTTCGGACGCGCACCTGACGGGGCCCCACGGCGATCCGGATTCGATTCGGGCCGAGGTGCTGTTATCGGGACTCGGGCGCTGTCGCTTGTTTCGCACGATGGTGGGCAACGATGACTTTTACGAACGGTTTCTCGACATTCACGAAACGGACCAAATGTCGGACCCCTCGGTAGCTGGCGAGCATATCAGTAAGCTGAGCATGATGCGAGTCGAAGCGGCGATCAATACAGATCGTCTGTTCGGACGTATCCTGGCCCAGGCGACTCAGACCATGTTTCGCCAAGCCATCCCCCATGGGCTTCGCAATGGACTGCCGATCTGCTTGGGTGGGAAACCTTCGTACGCACTGCCTTACTTTGGCCCCTCTTCGCAACGGCGAATGGGAGCCTTGGGGGTGATGAGCTATCTGCGACCATCGGCGATTGATGAACGAGGCCTGAATGCCAATCTGGTCGGCGCTGCGGTGCTTGCGGAGAAAGCGGCAGACGAAGCCTGACTCGACCCGCGATGGCCCGCGATGGCCAGGGCGACCAGCCAGCAATTACGGATCCGAAGGCCGCTTACCGTTCTGGTCGACCACATAGGAATCGATGACCTGCGAACCGCCCTCGAAAGGACGGGGATCCTCCGACCTGTGAGCCACCACGGAAAAATGCCTTTCGATGTAGCGCCGCATTCGCTTTCGATACCAAGTTCGGCACCAGGGAATCAACAGTGAAAAGCCAAAGGCATCGGTCAAAATCCCAGGCGTTAATAACAGGGCACCCGCCAGGAAAATCATCACAGCATCCATCAATGCCGCTCCCGGCAACCGGCCGCTGTTCATTTCCGTGCGGATCGCGCGAAAAGTCCGAAAGCCCTGGTGTCGAGCCAGAATCGTTCCGACCACGCCGGTAACGATCACCAGCCCCAGCGTGAATCGCCAGTTGGTCAGATCGGCCAGGTACAAGAGCAAGGCCAATTCAACCAAAGGGACGATGGTGAACAGAAGCAGCAATTTCAAAAACACGAGCGATGATTCCTAAAAAAACGACAGACGGCGAGCCCCAAAAGCATTGCCGATCCTTAGTTGTATCCGCTCGCGATCGGTTTCACCAGTTACGTGACAAGATCCTCTTGACGGTCAACCCGTGAACCTGGTTGACCAAGCAGCATTCCGCTGGCATACTCTGCGGCTCGAAAGAGGGAACCACTCGAATTACCAAAAGGACTGCCAAATCTTGAACAAGCAAGCTTTCGTCAGCCTGCTGACACCTCCCGGTCGCGGGGCCGTGGCGACCGTAGTCGTCGGTGGGCAGGATTGCGTCGCTTGCGTCGCAGAACGATTCGACGCTGCCTGCGGACGACCGCTAGGCGAATTGGGGATCGATCGCATCTTTTTCGGACGTTGGCGTTCCCGCGAAGGTCCCGGCGAGGAACTGGTGGTCTGCCGACGATCGGATTGGGTCGAGATTCATGGGCACGGCGGACGTGCTGCACCGGCGTCGATCATCCAAAACCTTGTCGAAGACGGCTGCCGCGAACTGGCTTGGCCCGATTTGCTCTGGCAGACATCGGCCGACCCATTTGCCGCCGAAGCCTGCATCGCCTTGACTCAGGCTCGCACCGAGCGGTCGGCAGCCATCTTGATGGACCAGGTCCGCGGAGCGCTTCGCGCACAATGGGAAAAGATACTCAGGGCGTTAGCATCCGGCGACATTCCGACCGCTACTGCGTCGATGGAAGAACTGATCCAGCAAAGCCGTATCGGATTGCACCTGATCGAACCGTATCGCGTGGTGCTTTGGGGACCTCCCAATGTTGGCAAAAGCACCCTGATCAATGCTTTGCTCGCCCATCAGCGATCCATCGTTTACGACCAGCCCGGAACGACTCGGGATGTGTTGACGACCCACACTGCTTTGGAGGGATGGCCGATCGAATTATCGGATACGGCCGGTCTACAAGATCAGGCTTCAGGGGTCGAAGCCGAAGGAGTCGAACGTTCCCGTCAGCAACGAGAGAAAGCGGATTTGGTTTTGTTGGTTTACGATGCCAGCCAGAGTTCGCCAGAGGTTACTCTCACCGAAGGATGCGGCCAACAATTCTTGTCCATCTACAACAAGATCGATAAGAGGACCAGGGATCTAGATCACGAGGGAATCTTCACGAACGCATTGACAGGAGACGGCGTCGGCGACCTGGTCAAAGCGATTGTGGAAACGTTGGTTCCGTTGCCCCCAAGGTCAGGGCAAGCAGTGCCCTTCACTCACCGGCAAGTCAACGCCTTGAAGGCAAGCCAAGTCCAACTTTTTGGTGACCAGTCTCAGACGGCGGCGGCCATCCTTCGTGCCGCCGTGGGAGTCGGTCCCGTAGTTTCAGCAAGAAAAACACAAATTGGCAATCCGTTCTACGAGCGAGTCTTGGCGGCCAATCGTGACGTGATGAAGGCGATCGCGCGGTACGGCTGATGTTGGTCAGACTTCCGCCGCTTGGCGACGACGGGAGTCGATAAACGATTTCACGCAAAGAACCAGCAGACCGCCGCTCAACAACGCCATGAAGATCAGCGAGATCATCGGCAAGACGGCTACTTCAGCACCGCGAGCCAACTGCATGACCAGTCGAGAAGCGGGAGCCAGGAACCCCAGTAGGGCCAAAACGGCAACCACATGCATCGCGTGCTTGCGATACGTGTCCTTCAAAGCCAACAGCCCCAGCAGAAGGATCGGCGTTCCAAAAAACGTGGGGATCAGTACCGTCGCACTCGGTGGCTGGCCGTCAACGATAAGCAGACCGACGTACAGTCCAAGCCCGAGCAAAATCATCAGGCCCCCAAAGAGAATCGCCGTCTTACCCATTGTTTTTCTTCCTGTGCTGTGTTTTTTAGGCCGGAGACCTGAGATGCGTTGCTACTATTGTTGCGGATCGTCCTGAGACGACAACCCGCAAGGGTCTTCGGCAGTAGAAGGTTGGGCTGAGTCGTTTACGACGGTTGCCTGCTTGGCCGCGCGAGCGATCCCTCGCAACATCCCCGCAAAAACCAATTCGTGCAAGGGAAACAACGAGTACCAGTAGATCAGGCCTACCAATCCGACAGGATCAAACAACGCCGTCTGACGGATCGTGCTCCTTTGTTGGTCGCCGTCCACTTCGAACTCCAGCCATGCTCGGCCGGGAACCTTCATTTCGGCCTGCAAACGCAACAGCCGATCCGGCTCGAACTGCTCGACTCGCCAAAAATCCAACGCTTCTCCCACCCGCAGATCGACCGGATCACGTCGCCCTCGCCGCAGACCAACGCCACCTACCAAGCGATCGAGAAATCCGCGGATGCTCCACAACCAAGTTCCATAGTACCAGCCGGTGCGGCCCCCGATACGCTGGATGGGCGCGAAAGCCTGCGCAGATGGTACATCGACCTCGATCGTTCGAGAATCGATCAAACGAGAACCGAAACGGATACCCCCCCAAGTTTTCGGCTTGCCAGACGAGGATAATGCGTCCGACCAACGCGTCTGCGCGAACTCCCGATCCTCATTCACAAAAGCCCGTTCGATCGCCTTGCGCAACCCGCGCGGCCGGATCGGAAAGGTCTCCAGTGCCGCCATGTCTTTGACAAGCGTCGGATTTCGCAGGCTGCCCACCAACTTGCGTCCAACACGAGCATGCACGGGGGTCACCAACCCCAACCAAAGACTGGAAAGGTAGGGTGTCAGCACAGGCACGGGAATCATCCACCGTCGCAAGCCGCGCTGACGCGCGTATTCGTGCATGATATCACCGTAAGAAACCTGGTCGGGCCCCCCGATCTCGTAGATTTTTGACTCGCCCTCGGGGAGTTCCAACGCGGCAACCAAGTAGTCCAAAAGATCCTCGACCGCGATAGGCTGAGCCATCACCGCCACCCATCGGGGACAGATCATCACCGGCAGACGCTGGACCAATGCTCGGATCAGTTCGAAGCTCAAGCTGCCCGATCCGATGACGATCGACGCCCGGAATTCGATCACTTGGACTTGCGGGCTGCGTAACAGCTCACCCGTCTCGTGTCGGCTGCGCAGATGTTTTGACAGTTTTTCAGCCGGATCGCCCAGACCGCCCAAGTAGATGATCCGACGAACTCCCGCCTGCTTGGCCGCCTCGGCAAAATTGGTCGCGGCCGTCCGATCCAGACGCTCGAAGTCCCGGTCGTTGCCCATCGAGTGCACCAGGTAATAAGCCGTGTCGATGCCTTCCAGGGCGGCGTCCAGCGACGGTCGGTCCATCATATCGCCAGCCACCGCCTGGGTGCCAGCCGCTACCCGAGACTTCAGGTTTTCCGGGCGGCGAGCCAAGCATCGCACCTCATGACCGGCAGTTTCCAACAGAGGAAGCAACCGTCCACCAACGTAACCACTGGCACCGGTGATTAGAACGGATCGACGTTGAATGCTCATGATAAAAGCCTGACTCATAGGGGATTCTCGACATTCGCTATCTGCTATGTTATCTTAAACAACCGGTAAGGCGATCCCAAGCGTCGTCGCGTTCCGCTGGACCGCTGACCACCCGATCGTTGAATGCGTTGTGGCCCGTCTTCTTTCTGTGACTGCGATCCTAGCCATGCATACGATTCGATTTATCCTACCCCTGACCTTCGTCCTCGTCCTGCAATCATCCGCATCGGCCCAGATGGAATATCCCTTATCTGCTGCGGCCGCTGAATCCGGCGAGATTTTTGTCGCAGATCGGTATCTTCCCGGGATTTGGAAGATCGAGGGCGGGAAAAGATCGTTGCTGTTTCAAGGCTCGAAGAAATATCGCACGCGGCTGAATGCCGTCCGATGCGTTGTCATGGATCGCTCCGGAGCCTTGATCGCCGGGGATACGGCCACCCGCGAAGTCTACCGTTTCGACGATTCGAAGAACCCGGTACCGCTGACCGATGGCGGGATCGGGATGCCGATGAGTGTTGCCGTGAACAGCAAAGGCGAATTGCTGGTGGCCGATCTTGAACTGCATCGGATCTGGCGAGTGCCCGCCGCGGGTGGCCAGCCAGAGCCCTTGGCCGACGTTCAAGCGCCACGCGGCGTGGTCTGTGACGCCGACGATAATCTGTGGGTCGTGGCTCAAGGGGGTAAGGACCAGGTCGTCCGTGTCACTCCAACCGGCGAGGTCCAAGTGGTGGTGGCGGGACGGCCCTTCCAGTTTCCCCATAATATCGCGCTGGCCGCCGATAACACCGCCTACGTGACCGACGGTTTTGCCAAAGCGGTTTGGAAGATCCCAAGAGGTGGCAAACCAGAAATGTGGGTGTCTGGTGACCCTCTGATCAATCCAGTTGGACTGGCTTGGCGACAGAAAAACCTGATGGTCGTCGATCCGCACGCCAAAGCCGTGTTCGAAATCACCCCAGAAGGCCGTTTACAAAAACTGGAAGCCACAACGGATTGAGCGCGGTTGGAACACCACGATACCCACCTTTAGGCATGTCGACAAGAGTCCTGTAGTCACTGGTTTATCATCGGTTGCGAACGGGACGAAGACCGCCTATACTTCACACGCTTCCGTAGCAGACGCTCAACATACAGGCGTTACCGAAAACGTATTCGATAGGGACTTGGCGTTATGACCATTGACAAAAGTTTGAGAATTCGGGCCGGAGCGATCCGCAATCGCAACGTGCTGACTCGTGCAGAACGGCTGGCCAAGCTGCAGGATGCCGACCGCTGGAAGGAAGGCGATTCGGTGCTGGGCATGCCCAAGGTGCGAGTCCAAAAGATTTCTTTGAAGAAGAAGAAGAAGGTTAAGGGCAAGGAAGACGAGAAGTAGCCAACCCGCCTGAATTGGCTGAAGGGTTTCGCAAGATGCGTGTGCGACTCGATTACGGCAAGAGCGGCCTGCAAGTCGATCTGCCGGATCGAAACGTCGTGCGCACGCTGAATTATCAGCCCGCCCAACCGCTTCCACATCCTCAAATAGCCCTAAGTGAGGTTCTCGATAGGCCCACGGGTACGCCATCGCTGGCGGATTTGGCGGAAGGCCGCAAAGATGCCTGTATCCTGATCTGTGATATCACGCGTCCTGTCCCGAATCAAATGATCCTGACCCCGATGCTCGAAACGCTCGAGCGGGCGGGTATTGCTCGTGATAAGATCCTGATCCTCGTAGCAACAGGACTGCATCGTCCCAATCTGGGGGGCGAGTTGGTCGAGATGGTCGGTCGGCCGATTGTAGATCGCTATCGAATCGAGAATCATTTTGGTGAGCGGCAGGACGAACACACTTGGCTGGGCGAGAGCCCTCGGGGCGTACCGATCTGGATCGACAGCCGTTACGTCCAGGCCGATCTGAAGATCGCTACCGGTCTGATCGAGCCGCATCTGATGGCCGGTTTTTCTGGCGGTCGCAAGTTGATCTGCCCGGGCATCGCCGGGCTCGAAACGATCCGCGCCTGGCACAGCCCCGCGTTTCTGGACCATCCACGTTCGGACAGCGGTATTTTGGACGGCAATCCGGTCCACGAGGAAAACACCTGGATCGGGCGTCGAGCTGGATGTGATTTTATCGTCAATGTCGTAATCGACGCGCAACGCCGGCCGCTCAGATTTGTCGCGGGCGACATGGAGCAGGCGTTCCTGGAGGGCTGCCAGTTCGTCCGGCCACTGGTCACCGCGCGGGTGCCCGAGCCGGTCGATATCGTCGTGACGACTTCGGCCGGATACCCGCTGGACACCACCTTTTACCAATCGGTCAAGGGCATGACGGCCGCCTTGCCGATCGTCAGGCAGGGTGGCACCGTGATCCTGGCGGCCAGCATGAGCGAAGGGATCGGCAGCCAACCGTTTCAAAGTCTATTTCAACAGCACGAGAGCCCGGCGGCGTTTATCGCACGCATTTTGGGTGATCCCGACTACTTTGTGATGGATCAGTGGCAATTGGAGAAAATGGCGGCCGTTTCGCGCCGCGCTAAGATCAAGGTGGTCAGCGACGGCCTGCCCAGCGAAACGCTGAACGGCTTGTTCGTCCAAGCTTGTCCCAGCGTCGAAGCTGCCATCGCTGAGTGTTTGCAAGAGTACGGTCCCGACGCGACCATCGCCGTCATTCCCAAAGGCCCTTACGTCGTGGCAGAAGTCGCACCCTGACGTAGCACCCTCGCAGAAATAACCTGAACCAATTGTAGCAGGCACACTCCGTGTGCCGTCCGCCAGTTACGGCACACTCCGTCCGCCGGTTACGGCACACTCAATGTG
>SKVE01000202.1 GCA_007129635.1 Planctomycetaceae bacterium | reverse complement strand
GCCGCTTCCTGAGTCCAAACGCGGACCATCGCCGACGCTTCGCCATCGCTCAACGTATAGACACCGCCTCGCTCGACCGGAATACGAAACGCGCCCTGAGGATCGCTGATGCCTTCGGCCAGCACCTCCATACCGGAACTCAGTTGGACCTTGGTCCCTGCTTTCGCCGCGCCCTGGCGATCTACCAATTGCCCCTGCAAAAGGTTGTTCGAAGTTAGCGCGACATCGACCAATTGCGCTTGCGGCGTGGGAGCAGCAGCGGTGCGATCCGCCGCAGAAACCTGACCGACATGCGGCACGAGGAGCCCGACGACCGCAAGCCACAACATCGTTCGACTGATAGTTTTCACTTTGATGACTTCCTTAAAGGGGGTGTTGAAAAACGATCTAAGCCGGTAGGTGGATCGGTCGGAAGTGAATTCCGAAACCGAAACCCTGCCTGGAATCACGCCCTTAAGAACCGTTGATGGGTTCTAGCGACGCTGGACAATGCGGAACTGCCCGAAGCAGTTGCGGATGCAACTATTCCTTCCAGAATTTCGGCATAAACGTCAAGATCACTTGAGCCGGAATCCCATCCGGCGAGGAAATAGCACTGATAGGCATGCATGTAGTGCTTTCGCTTGAAGTGCTGCCTGGCCCGCTGGAGCCAGTAGTCCCGCAGCCGACTGCGGAGACTTGACGGATCGTTTTCCCAGAATAGATGAAGATAATGGTCGTCCCGCAATTCTGGGGGCAATTGTTGGCGAAGATGGTCCAGTCGGGACGCAGCGAATTTGCCCAGGCCTTCGGGATACCAGTGAGTCCGAAAGCGGACACCTTCGTCAGCAAATAGGGAAGTCCGCACCCCCTGGGCGTACAACGCGATAGCCTGCCGAAAATCGCCCCGCCGCTCGGCAGCCCATCCCGCGATGTCAAACGGCCAACCCAAATCTTGCCTCCGATGGATCACGGCCAAAGCCTGCCGCTCAGCAGAACCCCAGTCCTGGCTAAATAGGCACCCCAACGGCAGCGGCCTTAGCTGACCCAGGGCCTCACGCGCAGCCAAAGGGATCAGATCGGTATCAAAAATCCAGCGAATGAACTCAGGCTCCCATTGCACGTCCAGGCAGCCAGCCAGTTCGGGGTCGCTGCAAGACTTCAGCGGGCTGTCCAGGGCTTGAAGCATCTTGTCGCGCCGGATCACCGTTTCCGCTACGCCAACGGCCAGCAATCGGTCGGCGATCGCTGGCTGGGCGACACATAGCTGACCCAAAGAAATCCCCACGCCGGGGTGGTATCGTGCAGTCCAATCCCATGCCCAACGAACGGTCGGACACTCCGCGATATCGATCGGCGCAGGGGCTTGCTCGACCGCATACATTGCGCGACCAGCAAGACACGCATCGTAGAACAAAGCTTCGGAAAGACTGCGACCGTAAGGGACCCAGTCACCTCCGCCATGATTCCAGCAGATGACCTCCGCGACCTTCCCCTCCGGTGTGACACGCAAGCATAGCCAGTCTCCGTACTGGTTGCCGACCAACGGTAACGTATCGGGCAACATGAAGCCCGCCCAGATCGTCCCATCGGCTGGGTCGATGAACTGCTCCGGATGCAAGGGATACCGGAATTCAGACTGGCCAAGCTGCCGCCAGAGCCCATCATCGAACCAGCTCGCCAGTTCGGGGGGAACCTGGAGATGATAATGCTTTTCGATTTGTTTTGACCAGGCGCTGGACATCGCGATCGTTTTACCAGTCAGTACAACAGTTGGGCAAGTTGCCGTCGGAATCGAGGGGCAACGGACGAGGTGTACAAAGAATTTCCAGGTCCGGCCGGTCTTGTGCTGCAGCCCAGTAAGCGGCCGAACATTCCAGTTGGCCCACATGCAACGTATCTCGGATCCAGATGCATTTCGCGTCCTGCGGATCGGTCAGTCCGATCGTCGGCAGTGCTGCGTCCAGCATCTGGCGGTCCGTAGCATAGTCTAACGGAGTCATGGCGGCGATGCCATGACCACCGGTCAGGCAATTGATTCGCGTGATGGGATCGTCGCGTTGTTCCAGCACTCGGCTCAAGCAAAACTCAGCCAGGCCCACACCGGTCGCGTTGCCACGGGTCGCCTCGGTCAATCCGCGAACGGCGATGTATCGGATTTTGGGCCATTCGTTCTCGGCCGCTTCGTGGATGCCAAATTTTCTACCGACCAGATTGGTGTCCATCCCTGTGCCACTGATATCTTTGCCGATGCGATCGATCAACAACAGATCGGCTCGGTCGAACGGCAACCGGGGCATCCACAACCGAGCTTGTTTAAGCAGGGCTTTTTCCCGATTTGCAAAGTCTTGCGGTCGAACGGCTTCGATCGCGGCCGTTTCGTCGTAGCCATTTTCGACGATGGCCAGACCGGCCAGGATCGAGCATCGAGCCAGCACTTCGTTGGCGACGCTGCGGACGATCTGGTCGAAGCTGTAGTCTTTGATGGCGCGGTGATAGATCTTGGCGCCTTCATGTTTACCCAAGCCGATCAACAGCATCTTCATCAGCCCGCTTTCGATCTCGCCGGTAAAATTCGTGTGCGGTTTGACCCGCCCGCAAACAACGACGTGGTCCGCCTGGTAGGCGTAACGATCGAAATGCACGGGAAAGCCCTCAGTCGCCTGGCAGACGACGACCGTCTCCATGCTGCTTTGCACGGGGCAGCCACAGAATTGTTCGGTAACTTGATACGCCCGCAACAATTCACGCTGGCCCTCGGCTGTGCCGCCCCCATGGCTGCCCATGGCGGGGATCAACAGCGGTTGGGCGCCCAACCGGCGGAAATGATCGACGACCGCGCGCAGGATCACGGCCAGATTCGCAATCCCGCGGCTACCCGCAGTAATCGCGACCGTTTGGCCAGGCCGGATTTGTGCTGCCAGTGACAGCGATGCAAGCTGTCGTTCGACTTCGGCGGGCACATCGTCGACTCGAGGACGCTCGAACGATTGCCTGACACGAAAAACGTGCGGATACTCGGACATCAAGCACCTAACCTATCGATTCGACCTATGCCGTCGCGTTGTTTTCGCCTAGAATCTTTACCGCTTGCCTGGGATGGCAGAACTCTTCCATGGAATAGGAACATCATCATGCATGGCGATCCGCATCAGGGACGATCTGTTCGAAAACGCTGGCTTCGGTTGCGGCGCGTCGTTCGCCGCCGTTGGTTGTTCGGTATGTTACCCTTTTTGGTCCTGGCCGCCACGTTGGTAGCCATGGCACCTACGATCGTTGCTAATACCGGGCTGTTGCACAAGATCCTATCCGCCGCACTGGTGGATTTTGACGGACGAATCACTGTCGGATCGGCGTCATTGGGCTGGCTTTCGCCCGTGGTCGCGCGCGATATTGTGGCCGTGGATTCGCAGGGCACGCCGCTGGCCCAGGTCCCGTCGCTGCGCAGCCAGCGGAGCTTGCTGGGGTTGATCTTTCATCAACGTGATCCGGGCGGTTTCCATATGGAGACACCGGCGATTTTCCTGAGCCTGCGGCCCGATGGGAGTAACTGGGAAGATGCGTTAAGCAATTACTTGGATCAGCCGGGTGGTGAGAGCACGGTTGATCGGCTTCAGGTGAAAGTGGTCGGAGCGACCGTCCACGTCCGGGATTCCATCGCGGGCGAGTGGCAAATGGAAGACTTGGACTTGGATCTGATGATGTCCCATCGCGAGGGGCCTTGGCTGGAAATGCGAGTGGCGACGGACGTGCGATCCGCCGGTGCGTCCCCAGGACGAATCACCGCGGAACTGGTTTGCCAGGCAGCCGTCGACCCTGACCAGTCACTGGGTTCCGGCCAGTTGGTCTGGCAAGTGGCCAACCTGCCGCTGAACCCCATGAATGCGTTGTTGCGTCGCGCCGGTCTGGACTTGGAGTTGGCCGGAATCGCATCGGCTGGAGGTGAATGGCGTTGGGAGGACGGACTGACCAACCCGCAATGGCGACTCAGCAAGCTGAATGCACAGCAGTTTGCCCTACGTTCCCCCGCTTGGCTCGGCGAAGATACCATCGCGTCGAATTCGTTGGATATTCGAGGGCTGGTTTCTCAAATGGGGGGCCAATGGCGGATGGAAAACGTGGCTGTCGAGAGTGATTTTGCTCGTCTGGAAGCTCGGGGCACGATGCCGCAGGGATCCGATCGAGGGTTCGATTGGCTGGATTTGATCCGTGACCTGCAGCAAGAGGATGTGCGGATCTCCGGGCGTCTTGATGTAGCGGCCTTGGCAACGATGATGCCCGGGATGTTGCGGATCCGGCCGACGACTCAGATCACATCAGGCAATGTGACCTTTTCTTTGGCCAGTCAAACCGGCGGAGAGCCGAGTTTTTCAGCCAGCTGTCCTAACACCTCCTCGACCGGAACGTAGGCCTTTCGTTGGAGGGTTGTTTGCGGGGTGGTGCCGATCTGGCCGCGATCGAAGACGGTCGCCCGGTTGCTTGGAAAGAGCCCATTCTGGTCTCCGCCGATTTTCGCTACACGGCGGATGGGCCGGTGATCGACCAACTGGTGTGTCACGCCGAGTTCATGGATGTGGTTGCCAGCGGGCGATGGAATTCTGGTTCCGCCAGCATTCAAGGTGATCTGAACCGCATGGTGACCGAGCTGGGCCGCTTGGTCGATCTGGGCGAGTTCCGGATGGGGGGGCGCATCGATGGGCGATTGCAATGGGAACAATCGTTGGCCGAGCGTTGGGAGGCGAACGGTCGTATCGAGCTGCGTGAATTCGAGCTGGCGATGGCCGACATGCTTCCCTGGAAAGAAGATCATCTCATCGTCGACGTCGCGGGCCAGGCTCGGCTGGACCAGGGCGAAGTCACCGAGATTCCTGTGGCCAGTTTCGATCTGCGTTCCGCGAAAGACCGGCTGACCGTGCGATTGACCGAGGCGGTTCGGTTGCCTTGGCCGCAAGCATCTTGGCCGCTGCAGCTTCAGGCCCACGGTCTTCTGGAGACCTGGTTACCCCGCCTGCAACCGATGGTCAGCCTGCAAGGTTGGCAGGCTGCGGGGACGATCGATCTGACGGCCAATGCGACCGTCGATCCCCAGCGTGTGGCGGCCGAAACGATGCGTCTGGTTGTCCGAGACCTGCGCGCTCAAAACCGGGAACTGGGGGTATTCCTGGACGAACCGACCGTCCGAATCGAAACGGCGGGCTTCTGGGATCTGGACGCGAACCTTTTGAACGCTGCCGATACCACGTTGACCAGTTCGACCGTCGCGTTGCGGGCTCGAGAGATCCAAATACAGTTACCGGGGGATCGGACCAGCATTCGTGGAACGATCGGTTATCGTGGCGATCTCAACCGCTTGGCTGGATGGTTCCAGGCGCCGGACCAGCCGTCGACCAGTCGGCTGAACGGCTCAGCGACGGGTACCGTAGTGGCAACCCATGACGATCAGTCGACGCAACTGGATTGGACGATGGACGTGGTCGACTTTGCTTATGCGACACGCGATCAACCGGCGGCGGGGGTTCCCGTGCGCGCGGTTTCGCTGCCGCAGTCATGGCAGGAGATATGGCGCGAGGCCTCGATTCGTTTCGCGGGACGCCAGCGGTACGATTCGGCCGACGATCGGCTGCATATCGACCGGCTGAGCATCGCGGCCGCCGAGTTACAATTGGAGGTCCAAGGCCAGATCGACCGGTTGATGGACCAGGCGGAGGCCGATCTGAAGGGGACGCTGGAATACGATCTGGCGAACGTCACTCGCAACCTGCAGGCGTCGTTTGGCGAATCGATCCGACTGGCCGGGCGTCAGCAAGGCCGGTTTCAAATCGCCGGCCCGCTGCGGTCGGCCGGCTCGACAGCCAGTTCCGCGTCTCTCGTGACCAGCAGTTCCCGACCCCAGGCGGCAACCATTTCCACGACGGCCTTGGTGCCTGCGGCTTGGCGCGGCAGCGCTCGGGCCGGTTGGCAGTCGGTGGACCTGCACGGTCTGCAGTTGGGCCCGGCCGATCTGCAGGCGACGCTTCGCCACAGCGTGCTGCAACTGGATCCGTTGAATGTGTCGGTCAGCCAGGGACGTATTCTCGCGGAGCCTCGATTGGATCTATCCGCGCTGCCCGTCCGACTGATGTTGGACCAGGGCCCCCTGCTGGAGAACGTTCACATCTCGCCCGAGTTATGTGAGACATGGTTGAAATACGTTGCGCCGATCCTGTCGGATGCGACGCGTGCCGAGGGCACTTTTTCGCTGACTCTGGACAACGCCACCGTCCCCGTACCGGATTCGACGCTGACAACCGCTCGAGGCGTGCTGACGATCCACGGGGGCCGAGTTGGTCCCGGGCCGCTCGCTCAAGAATTCCTGGGTGCGGCACAGCAGGTCCGCACGATCCTCGATAGCAGCCGATCGAATCGCGGCGACCAAGCGACGACCTGGCTGGTGCTGCCCGAGCAGCAGGTGCCTTTCGAAGTTCAGCGAGGTCGCGTGCATCATCGGGGATTGACCGTCATGGCAGGGGATCTGGTGCTTCGCACCAGCGGTTCGGTCGGTTTCGATCAGACCTTGGCCTTGATGGCCGAGGTGCCGATCCAGGACCGCTGGATCGCCGACAGACGACCGCTGCAGGGTCTGAAGGGCACGACGCTGCAACTGCCGGTCCAGGGTTCTTTCTCGCAACCAAAGGCGGATCGTCGTGCGTTGGCCGATCTGAACCAGCAGATGATGCGGGACGCTGCCAGCGGCGCATTGGAACAGGGGATCGGACGTGGTCTGCAACAATTGTTCGGTCCACGTCCCGAGCGATGAAGCCGCCACCTTATCGCTGCCAGGCAAGGGATATTTCCACGTTGCCGGCTGCGGTAGGAACCGTCTGGACGGTCTCGTCTTTCGTCGTGTCTCGCAAAAAAGCTGGGATCGCACGCAGGCAGGCTTCCGTCAATTCCAGTTCCCAATGCAAAGGCGGTCGCATGGACATCCCGGGATTGATCCGCAAGATCAACGGATAAGCCTCCTCGCTGGCGACCGGCCAGTCGTGCTTCTCCGCCGCATCCAGATCGCGAATGGCAAGATCGAATGCTTCGCCGAACATCACCGAGATCCCGGACTGACGACGATCGGCCTCTTCCGCGTCGTACAGCATCGCTTTCAGCAACTCCAGGTCCTCGTACATGATCAACCCGCACGTCAATCCCGACTGGCCCAACACCACGGCGTACCAGGTGTTGTTGCGGAACCGGTCGCAATGGATTCGGAGCGGACGGTCGTGGGGCGTCAGCCGCCAAGGCTGGCAACGGTAGAACTGGGCCGCCGCATCAAAGAAACCAGCTACGTGTCCCAAGGTCACGCCCGGTACATCGATCAGAGCCGCCATGCCGCCAGGTGTCGACAGACCCTGTTCCAGTTCGCTATAGACGAAGTCCAAGTGCTGCAAGACCGGCATCGATCGACATTCGACTCCCAGCGGTTCCAACCTGGAACGCAGCGTTTGACAAGTCTGGTCGCAACAGACTTCGATCGCTCCGGGCAGGTGTGGCGCGCCGGTCGTGGGCGTGAGCATGGCCGCCGCGATGGTGCGGATCATCACTGCGGGACTTGGTTCCTCCAAGCAAACATGCTGAGCCAAAATATAATTTTCGGGAGAACTGGTTACCAGGGCGGCCGACGGACGGCGGGGTACGCCGTCCTCGGTGACCCAGGTGGCCAGTCGCCGGATGTCGGCTTGCCATACCTCACCCGACTCGATCGTCAGATCGGCGATCTGGTCGATCGACTCGTCCAAGTCTTGTAAGGTTTGGCTGCAGACTCGGGCCACTTGCTGCAAACCTTTCATGACATGATCGACATGATCCAGTTCCTCGACCCACTCGCACTCGATGCCGATCTTATCGAGCTTGGGCGACCAACTCTTGGCCAACTGTTTACGGCGTACCTGGATCATCTCGGGACGCTGCGGATCGCCGTCGCCTGAGTTGGCCATGGTCTCTAACAATCGAATCAGCACGTCCTTGGCCGCAGGTCGCTCGTCGTCCAGTGTATCCAAGACCAGCAGATCGTTCTGCTGGGGACACGTGATGATCAAAGCCCAGGGTGGCGGGCCGTCCCAATCTGGCGGGCAACCTATCTGGGTGCGGCGAAAGTCTACTTGCCAGACCATCTCTTCCGCTTGCGGTAGTTCAGCGACGGTATCCACAAGGCGCTGCATCGAAGGCCGTGCAGCACGTGGGGAGTCGGGCAGTCCGATACGCAGCGTGCGTCGCATCCAGGCCAATGCGCCCGGTGCACTTCGCCAGAAGCTGGAGGATTCGTCTGCATAGGCAAACGCTGCCGTGTCTTGCCTCCAAGCCTCTAAGTCGCATTGATCGTCCGGCATCGATCGATCGCCCAGAAGGTACGCGGCCACCAGCGGATTGATGGAGTGGGCACGCTGCAGCACTTGGCGACTTTCTGAGGCGTCTCCGTGAAGGTAAAAGGCCAACAACGCCTGGCTGAACCACCAGTCGACCGAATCGTCGGTGTAACGATCCAGCAACTGTTGC
>SKVE01000919.1 GCA_007129635.1 Planctomycetaceae bacterium | reverse complement strand
GCCAACGCGTCATGTTTTCAGGCGTCGGGCATCACGATTGGTGGAGCGGTTCGATCGGGATCATCGACCCGAGCCAAGGCCGTGATTTCCCTGACGGATTGACCAAGGTGACCGCCGACCTGCGCTGGCCCGAATGCAGCATCCCGCCCGTCGATCCGATCGAGGCGTACGATTACCGCTCCGCCGGTCGGTTCACCGGTTACAAGACTCCCTACCCGCTGTCCGAAGAAGATTTCCTGGTCTCGGCGCGAGGCGAACCGACGGGCCGGTTCCGGCTGGACGACAGCACTCGCACCGCTTCGGACGCGGCGCGGATCCAGGGCAAGTTCCGGCTGTACCTGATGGATGTCTACGGAAACCGGGAATTGATTTACGAAGGCGCGTACAACATCCTGCACGCGCTGCCCGTCCGAACCCGTACGCCGCCGCCACAACTGCCCGACCGAGTCACCTGGCCAGGCACGGGCCTCGAACGGCAGCCGGTCCAACCGGGTTCGTTCTACAGTGCCGACGTGTACCGGGGGATGCCCGAAGTGCCGCGAGGCAAGGTCAAGTACCTGCGGGTCTTCCAATTGGATTACAAGACCTACTCGACATGGAAAAAGACCTATCGCCACTCGGGCCCCGCTGTGTCGATCGTTCAAGAGGAAGGGGTCAAGCGGATCTTGTCCGAAGTGCCGGTGGAAGACGACGGCTCGGTCCACTTCGTCGCTCCGGCGGGATACTCGTTGTTCTTCCAGTTGTTGGACGCCGACCGTCGCTGCCTGCAAACCATGCGCAGCTTCACCGGACTGATGCCCGGCGAACAACGAGGCTGTGTGGGTTGTCACGAGCAGCACAGCGTGACCCCGGCCTACGGGCATGCCGCACTTTCCCTGTCCCCTCATGATCCGGATGGAACCTGGCAGCCTGGCGGTGCTCCGTTGGCCCAGGCGCTGCAACGCCCCCCGACAGAACTCAGTCCACCGCCGTGGGGCACCGAGAGCATCAGCTACGAGCGGTTTGTGCAGCCGGTGCTGGACCAGTACTGCGTCGCGTGCCATCGCGGCCAGGTGCCCGGATCGCACGAACCCGATCTTCGGCTGCGCCCGGGCCACGGGCCGTTCCACGAGCCGTATCTGACGATGATCGGACCTGCGGCCTGGGGCCACTCGGTCCCGGCCGACCGGCCCGGATACGGCATCGCCGGCGTCATTCCGGTCGAAAGTGCCTACGACCAGAACGACCCCGCAGCCCTGACGACGCTCCAACCGATGCAGTACCTCTCCTACTCCAGCCGCCTGATCGAACTGGCCGGCAGCGGCACTCACCATGACGTCCGCGTCGATCCGCTCAGCCTGCACCGGCTGATCGCCTGGGTGGATTCGTGCGGCGTCTACCACAGCGAAGAAGAACTCCGCGCACTGGGCGACCCCGATTTCCCCGGCATCGACCGCCTGCCGATCCGCCCCAAAGTCGCCACCGCCCCGATGGTCGAACGCCCGTGAGTCCCCGGCAGAAATCGCCGACGACGACGGGCGTCGCCTTGCCGGTGATTGATCCGGCGGCGACCGTTCGATAGAATCCCGAGACCTGCGATTGGTAGCAACTGAAAGATCCCAAAGGAGAGAACGGATGCATCGTCAATGGCCCCTTTTGCCTCTAGGTTCGGTACTGTTTGTTCTGTTGCTGATCGTCGGTCTCTGTCCGGCGGAGGACGGTGGATTGCCGCAAGTTCCACCGTCTGCTGCGGGGATGGACGAGGCGCGATTGGCGACCATCGTTCCACGGATGCAGGCTTATGTCGCCGAAGGACAAGCGGCGGGAGTCGTGACGCTGGTAGCCCGCGACGGGCGGATCGTACTGTGCAACGCCGTGGGACTGGCCGATATCGAAGCGGAACGGGCCATGCAGCCCGATACGATCTTTGCCATCGCGTCGATGACCAAGCCGATCGCCGCCACGGCGCTGATGATCCTGCGGGACGAAGGTCAAATCGCCCTGGATGATCCGGTCGCCAAGTACCTTCCGGAATTCGGCCAGTTGCAATTCCAAGGCCACCCGCCCGAGCGTCCGATCACGCTGCGCGACGTGATGACCCACACCGCAGGCCTGGGCGGCGGCCAGCAGAACCAAGGCTCGCTGGCCGAGACTGCCGCGGCCATCGCACAGCGCCCGCTGCTGTTCCAACCTGGACAGAAATGGGGTTACAGCCCGGGGCTGACCGTCTGCGGACGGGTGGTCGAGGTTCTCACGGGCCTGCCTTTCGAGCAGTTTTTGGAACAGCGGATCTTCGGCCCGTTGGGCATGAAGGATACCACGTTCTTTCCCGACGAAGCCCAACAGCAGCGGCTGGCCCAGTTGTACAAACCCGGCGCGCAACCAGGCTCGCTCGAACCGACGACGCACTGGATCAGCGCTCTGGGCGCCGACCGCACGGCCAATCCGTCCGCTGGTCTGTTTTCCACGGCGGGCGACATGGCCCGTTTCTACCAGATGATTCTGGACGGCGGACAGTGGGGCGACAAACAGATCGTGTCCGCCGATTCGGTCCGGGAACTGACCCGTGTGCAAACCGGCGATTTGACCACCGGGTTCACCGAAGGCAACGGTTGGGGGTTGGGGTGGTGCGTCGTCCGTCAACCGCAGGGCGCCACGGCCATGCTGTCGCCGGGCACCTACGGACACGGTGGTGCGTTCGGCACGCAAGGCTGGGTCGATCCCCAGCGGCAGATGATCTTCGTCCTGATGGTACAACGGACCGGCTTCGGCAACAGCGACGCTGCGGACCTGCGCCGCGACTTTCAGCAACGGGCCATCGATGCCATCGGTTTCGAGGTGCCTGCGATGACCCCGCAGCGAACGGATGTGCTGCCTTTCGAGTATGTCGACGAGCCGGAGATCCCCTTCTATCCGCCGGCGGCAGCGCGAAAGTCTTCGGGAAGCCGCGTTTGGCCGATGCAGTTGCCTTTGACCCCGGAGCAGTCGCTGAAACGAATCGTGACGCCCGTGGGGTTCTCCGCCCAGTTGTTCGCTGCCGAACCGGACATTGTCAAACCGGTCTGCATGGCGTGGGACGAGCGTGGGCGATTGTGGATCGGCGAGACGCTGGATTATCCCAACCGCCTGCAGCCGAAGAACCGCGGCAATGACACGATCAAGATCCTGGAGGACACCAACGGGGACGGGCGGGCGGACAAGTTCACGGTGTTCGCCGACGCTTTGAGCATCCCGACGTCGATCGCCTTCTACCGCGGCGGCGTCATCGTCCAGAACGGTACCGAGACGCTCTATCTGAAAGATACCACCGGGGACGATCGAGCCGACGTGAGGCAGGTGTTGATCAGCGGCTGGAACATGGGGGACACGCACGGCGGAGTCAGCAATTTCCAGTACGGGCTGGACAACTGGATCTGGGCCATGCAGGGTTACAACCCGTCGCGGCCGGTGGTCGCCGGCCGCCCGCATCCCAATACCTTCCGCATGGGATTCTTTCGCTTCCGGCCGGATGGCAGCGAATTGGAATTCCTCCGCTCGACGAACAACAATACCTGGGGCTTGGGACTGAGCGAGGACGGCCTGATCTTCGGCAGCACCGCCAACGGGAACCCCAGCGTCTACCTGCCGATTCCCAACCGGTACTACGAACGGGTCCGCGGCTGGAGCGCCGAACAGTTGGGAGGAATCGCCGATACCTACCTGTTCCACCCCATCACGGACCGCATCCGGCAAGTCGATTATCACGGAGGCTACACGTCCGCCGCCGGGCATGCCCTGTATACGGCTCGGCACTACCCGCCCCCGTTCTGGAACCGTACGGCTTTCGTCTGCGGCCCCACCGGCAAGTTGGTCGGCACGTTCGTGCTGAAACGCGACGGCGCGGATTTCCATTCGACCAGCCCCATGAACCTGATGGCCAGCGACGATGAATGGACCGCGCCGATCATGGCCGAGGTCGGCCCGGATGGGAACGTGTGGATTCTGGACTGGTACAATTACATCGTCCAGCACAACCCGACGCCCGCCGGATTCCAGACAGGCCAAGGCAACGCCTACGAGACCCGGCTGCGCGACAAACGGCACGGCCGGATCTACCGGATTGTGTATCGAGACGCCAACGGCTCCGTGTTCAAACCGTTCTCGCTGGCCGACGCTTCGCCGCAAGAACTGACCGCCGCGTTGAAACATCCCACGATGCTGTGGCGCAAACACGCCCAGCGACTGCTGGTCGAACGCGGCCAGCAGGATGTGGTGCCCGAGCTGATCGATCTGGTGCGGGACCGAAGCGTCGATCGGGTCGGCTTGAATGTCGGCGCGATCCACGCCCTGTGGACGCTGCACGGGCTGGGCATGTTGGACGGATCGCCGCAGCATACCGCGGTGTACGAGGCGGCTGCCCAGGCATTGGATCATCCCTCGGCGGGTGTCCGACGCAATGCGATCGCCGTGCTGCCGGGCAACGAGTCGACGTTGACGCTGCTGCTGGACCGTGCACTGCTGGCCGACCCCGATGCTCAAGTCAGACTCGCCGCGCTGCTGGCGATGTCCGAAGTGCGGCCGTCTGCGGCGGCTGGGCAAGCCGTCGCCCAGTTCCTGAACGATCCGGCGAACCAAAACGACCGTTGGTTGCTGGATGCCGCCATCGCGGCGGGGGCGGCTCATGACTACCATCTCCTGCAATCCATCGCCGCAGACCGCGATAACTGGCCGTGCCAGCCGCGTCAGACGGTATTGGCCGTCGTCAGCCAGCACTACGCCCGCGGGGCCCCCGCCGATTCGGTTGTCTCGTTGGTATCGGCGCTGGTGGATGCTCACCCGACGGTCGCCGCCACCGTCGTCGACGGCTTGGCCAGCGGTTGGCCGAAGGACCGCCCGGTGGACACCCGGGCAATCGCCGACCAGGTCTGGCTCGCCATCCTCGAAAAATTGCCCGACGGCAGCAAAGGCCAGTGGTTAAGGCTGGCCGCGTTGTGGGACAGCGACAGCCTGAAACCCTACGCGGCGGAGATCGCCCGTTCGCTGCTGAACGCAGTCGCCGACGAGCGCACCGAGGATGACGCCCGAGCCGCCGCCGCTCGGCAAGTGATCGAGTTCCTGCCGGACGATGCCGATCTGGTGCGCAGACTGGTTGCGCAGATCACTCCCCGCAGCTCGCCCGCCCTGGCCTCGGATATCATCGGGGCTATCGGCAGCAGCCGGACACCCGCCGCCGGTCCGATGTTAGTCGAGGCTTTTGACGGATTCACGCCCGCGGTCAAGAATACGGCGCTGGGCGTCCTGTTCAGCCGCGTGGATTGGACGCAATCGCTGTTGGATGGCATCGAACAAGGTGCTGTCCCGTTGTCCGATCTCAGGCTCGATCAAAAACAAACGCTGGCCGCTCATCCCGACTCGTCAATCGTCCAGCGGTTCCAACCATTGCTGGACCGAGGCGGTGGGCTGCCCAGTCCGGACCGCCAGCAGGTGCTGGACCAACTGCTGCCATTGACCGAACGGATCGGCGACTTGGCCGCCGGTCAGTTGGTCTACAAAGAACAATGCGGCAAATGCCACGTCTTCCGCGGCGAAGGGATCACCATCGGCCCGGACCTGACCGGGATGTCGGTCCACCCGAAACGGGATATGCTGACATATATCATCGACCCCAACCGCAGCGTGGAAGGAAACTACCGCGTGTATACCGTGGTGACGGTCGATGGCAGGATCCGCAGCGGGCTGCTGGCCTCAGAAACCAGTACCTCGATCGAAATGTTCGACGCCGAAGGCAAGCGGCACGTGGTGTTGCGCGAGGACATTGACGAACTGGTGGCGTCAACCAAATCACTCATGCCCGAAGGCTTCGAGAAACAAGTCACCGAACGGGAGCTTGTCGACCTGCTGGAATACCTGGCCTCCCGCGACCGGTTCACGCCGCTGGATCTACGCAAAGTCGCCACGATTGTCACCACCCGCGGCATGTTCACCGACGAAGCCAGTACGACCGAACGGCTGGTCTTCCCCGATTGGTCGGCCAAGACATTCGCCAGAGTCCCCTTCCATCTGGTCGATCCCCAAGAAGACCGCATCCCCAATGCGGTCATGCTGCACAGTCCCAACGGCAAACTGCCACCGCACATGCCGCGGCAAGTCGAATTGACAGTCAATCAGCCGGCGGTTGCTATCCATCTGCTGAGCGGCGTCGGCGGCTGGTCGGCCAAACAGCCACGCGAGGATGGCGCCGTATCGATGACCGTGCGATTGTACTACCAGGACGGTCAGACCGAGGACCACCCGCTGCGAGACGGTTATCACTTCGCCGATTACATCGGCCATTTCGACGTTCCCGGATCGCAATTGGCGTTCCGGCTGCGCAACCAGCAGATCCGCTACCTGGCCATCCATCCCCATCGTCCAAGCCCGATCACCCATCTGCAACTGATCAAGGGTTCCGACCGCACCGCGCCCATTGTGATGGCGATGACGGTCGAAGCACGCGAGTGAACCCACAACCGCGTGGGAAGTGAGCCTGAGAACTCTCAGCCGGCAAGCGGGGAGGATCTTGGCTCGTAAAGGAACGGAACCAGGATTGCGAGGAAGTTCGAAATCGGGCGAAAGCGTGACAAATTGAACACGCCACTCCCGACCCCTTCCCCCGCGTTCCGGCAAGAGGGGGGCGTCCCCTTTTTCTGCGCCGCCAATTCCAGGAAAGCCATGAACCGAAAAGAACGGCACTAGTAGTAGGGCCTGTCTTGGGTGCCGTCCAACAGGGATTCTAATACTTGCAAGTCCATCGTTTCCGAGATGAAACGCGAGCTGCCGTCGCGCATGCCGACGTTCAAGCCGCCGGGGTGAGGGCTGCCGAGCCCGTCCTGTTCGGCGTGGCGGCGATTGATCCCTTGGATCGCCGTCGATCGGGCCAGTTCTGACGTCGGCTCCATCCAGCCGACTGATCGCTCCCGCTCGACCACCAGGATCCGTTTCATCTCCAAATCGTCCAGCAACATGCCTTGGCCCGCGGGAAAGGCGGAGTCTTCGCCGACGATCACCGAGTAGCTGGTCTGGCCCGGCAGCAGAGCGGTGCTAGGGCAGCGATAGATGGCCGGCGCGGCGTCATGAAACTGGCCGTTGTACTGGCTGTCCCAGGGTTCGTCCAGCCGCAGCTTGCTGAACAGTTCGGCTTCGCCTACATAAGGCAGCAGCAGCACGCGCCAGCTATGCAGCGGTTGGCCGGACGAGTCGACCGTGTACGCTGGTGGTAAGGTACCGTGCTGGCGTTCGTAAATCAGCATGGCCAACACGATCCGCTGGAGGTTGTTCTGACAATCCAACCGGTGAGTCGCCTCGCGGAAGGCCTGTACCGCCGGCAGAATGTACAGGGCCAGGAAATCGCCCACGCGCTCCGAACGCTTGCCGATCAGCAGGTTCCCGGGTGACAGCAGGCTCGGTGGCTGAAGATGATCGATGTTTTCCCAATCGTCGAAAGAAGCGTTGACTCGCTGCATGACCACGTTCCAATCGACGGACAGATAGGGCGCGATACCGGATCGAAACTGCTCCAAATATTCCGAATCCCCCCAGTCCGAGAACAACTCGGCCAGGGATTCCTGGCCAACGGCCAAGGCTTGCAACAGGTCGAGTGTGTAGTAGCGTTCCACCCGCCGGATCCGGTCTATGTCCAGACGTACCGGAATCGAATTCAGTTCGTTGACAAAGTGCCGAAGTTGTTCCTCGGTGGGTTGCGATTCGCGGACCGCGGCAATCCCGACCGCAGCCGCGACTCCCCGGATCGCGATACCGACCAGACAGGCGATGATCGTATCGTGGGCTTCCAGATGGCGGCCGAGCCGCTGACACGAAATCACGTCGGCCATCGCTCCGTCGATGTCGCCGGTTCCGATCCGGTACTGAGCACGGGCCTGAAGCATCCGGGCGAACGAACGCATCGTTTGTATTTCCTGAAAAAACGGTGTATCCGTGAAGAGAGTGGCGTGATTAGACTGAGTCAGAGGAATACAGAACGTCGGCTTTCTCACGGCCTGCCCGACTAGGTCGAGCACCGGCCCGTTCTGTTCCAACCAGGGCTCCATCATCGGCAGATCGTCCAGTGTCCAGGGCTGGCCGGCCTTGGTCGACAATTCGTAGGCCTGTTTCTCATCGAGGCCCTCGCGGTCAGCGTACTTCCGCAAGAACTGGTAGGGCTCCATGAACGTCATCGTGGGTTTCACGGCCGGATCGAGTCCGAGCTTCTCGTAGACCTGTACGACCCGGGCTTGCTTGCCATCTCCTTCGCCTTGTTCCCACGCGGAGTCCCCGGAAGCGCCCAGCGCACGCACGATCAGCCGGTAGCCGTTGTCGTCGGTTTTCATCTCCGGAGGGTACAGTTCCCGCTCCAAGGCCACGAAATAATCGACTCGCGTGCCATCGGCGGTCAGCGGCTGGGTGATGTAGGTGGTCTCTTTCGAGATCCTCAACGGCGGCGTCCGCAGGAAATTCCAATAGACAAACACGGCCAGCAGCACCAACGGGACCGCAGCGTACTTGGCACAACCAGCCAGGCATCCGAACCGCGTTTTCGGCTGGATGGCCATCGCTTCCTTAGCCCGCTGGACCGCCGCAGCCGCTTCGTCCGGGTCGATCGCGGCGGGAACGTGTTCATCCGAGGATTCGGG
>SKVE01000170.1 GCA_007129635.1 Planctomycetaceae bacterium | reverse complement strand
GTTGATGGGCGGGCGGATGAATTTCCGATGCTCCGAACCCGCGATCGTTACAATCGCAGGTACGACTTGGTCTTTCCCTGGCTGGCCTACCAGAGCCAAGCAGAAGTGCACGTGGTGGGTCCGGAATCAGCGCAGCCGGCGCGATCCCTGGTGCTGAAAAAGGGCCATACGCTCCAGCATCTATTGCCGATCGGCGACGACGTTGTTGTCGTTTTTCACGATGATCACTGGAAGACATACTGGCGCTGGCTGAGCCAGAAGCCGGAAGTGGCCAAGCCGACGGAAATCTACTTCGGCTACAACTCCGTCCATCCAACGGCCCGGTTATCCGATGGCAGTTGGTTTACCGGGGTGCGGACGATCATGCCGGGAGATGAGAAACTTGTCGCGTTTGATGCCGATTGGTTTTGCGATGGTACCCGGGTTTGGAAGTTCGAGGAATCGTTTGCCGTCTGGAACGAGGAATCGTTGGACACGCAGTTAGCAGAGCAACGCTGCCGCGAACTGGACCCGCATTCGGGTAAGCCGATTCGTGACAGCATCCCGCCGTTTTTCGAACAGCAGCTTCCGGCGGGTGCCCGGATTGTGTATTCCTGTTCGACACTGCTGCCTTGTCCGCCCATGAGCGGAAAATCACCTTTGGGGACGTGCGACGGGTTGATCGGCTGGCGCGTCGTCCGCCGTCGCGATGGCACGATCGAGGCGACGGGGGTGGACGGGCGCTCGGTGACGATGGACGCATCCGAACAAACGGGCGGCGGTTTCGTGGCGCCTGTCGCACTGATGGATAAACCGGTCGCCGACGGCTATTGGATGGTGAACAACCAAGGCGAGGTGATCGATCAAGCGACCAAGGTCTTGATCTCCGGCGTTTCGCTGAAGAAGTATCAAGCGAGGCAGCCCTTCGAATTGGAACCGCTGTACTTTCATTTCATGCGTGTGCGACATCCTGCCAGCTCGAAAAAGCTGCGGACGGTCAAGCGAAAACAAGCAGAAGGTTTGTTGGAGGCGGGATGGATCGAGCTGGAAGCGAAGAAGCAGAAAGAGAATCCGGACGCTCCTGACCCCAAGCGGAAGGCGGGAGCCACCGCTGTCGCCGCATGGCTGAAGGACGCCCCCGCACGATTGGTGCAGGGGGTTTCTTCCTTGCTGCAAATCGCGGCGGGCGAGCAACTGACGCTCAGGATACTGGTCACGTTCTGTCAACAAGCCAACAGCAGCGACCTGCAAGCCGCTGCCAACGCTGCACAGCAGCAGGCGATCCGGGAACGAGCCAACGAGGGGCTGTCCCAGTTGAAGCCGCAGTTGGATTTCGATGCCACCGACACCACCTACTCCTTCGGCTATCGCGAAGAAAGCACGGATGCCGTAGAACATCTGCAGGCGGTGGGTAGGTTTCTGCGGGGGGCCGACACGGAAGAACTGCCGCCCATCGATCGCAATTGGTTTGCACTGCTGACCGATACTGCGGGTGTCGCTTACCGGTGCTTTTGGGAAACGGTGACCAACGAAGAACTGGGCAGTTCCGTCTCGCAACGGTTGCGCACTCCGTGGCTGGATGCACTAAGGATGTTCGCCGATTGCGGACTGCTGAGGTTCCTGGACGGGCTTTGTCTGTACGTCGGTCCTGCTGCCAGTTCCAAGTCCACCGGGAAACAAGCCAAGGCGGCCTTGGGCGACCAAGTCGAAGCGGGCAAACCGATGGGATTGGTTTCCGGTAGTAGCCGCTATGTGGTTTATCGTTTTGCCCATTACTTGGGCGACCATTTGGTTGTCTTGGAGCGGTCGCTGAAGAATAAGCCCAAGCCGCCCAAGGGGATGGTCGTCGAACGGACGATCCCGATCACGCGTTCGTGGAGTGCCGCGAGTCTGAAAGCGTTCGTGAAGGCAGTCGAAAAGATCGAGGCGATTCCACTGCCCGATCCGCAGGACATCGCGCAAGCCGCCGAAGAACTCGGCATGCATCCCATCGCGACCGCCATTACCTTCATGGGCAACTTGCGGACGACACCCTACGGGCAAGAGAAGCTGACGAAAGAGATCCGTGATCATTACCGCTGGAAAGTCAAAGACATTCAGGTCGCGCTGGCGCAACTGGAGGCCCAACCGGCACCACCGAACGTCGGTTGCGCGTTTGCCCGCGCCAATCCGTCGAACCCCTTTGGCGAAAAACTCGGTATGGCGGTGCGGCGGATGGCGATGGCTTGGCAAGCGGAACGACAGGTCTCGGCGACGGTCACAGCGTCGGTCCCACCGGAGCTGGCCGTGGTTTTGGAAAGAGTCAACAAAGGAGAACGCACCTTTTCCACGAAACGATTTGCCGAGCTGATTTCGGCGCCGGCCCAGGCGGGGGATTTGCATCCACGAAAAGCCAAGATCATGTTGAGCGATAGAAAACATGACTACGAACCGCTGAAGGTGCGGTACGATCCCCCTTGGAGCTTGGATGGGGCAACTTTTTTGAGTCACCTGGCACGATTGATCGCACTGACGGCCTACTTGCTGCCGGCGGGACATGAATTACGGAGTCGGATTCCGGAACTGATTCGATCCGTCCGAAAAATGCTGGATCACCCCGATACGATGCTACCCTTTGGGGGCGGCTGTTCCCAATTGGACAGCTATGCCACCGTCGACACCGAAACGGCCCTGTCCAATTTCGGACAATTGGTCGGTCGCTTGGAAAAGAACTCGCAGGGCATCCACCAGGCAGACGATGGATTGATCGTGGTGGGACTGGTGCCGCCGCATGTCGTCTGCCTGTTCCGCAGCTCGGGCTTGAAGACCGAAGCCGATTTTCAACGTATCCGAGCGGTGGCTGCAGTGACGTACGATTACCCGGTTTCCGGGGAATCAAGATTGGATGCCGCCGTCAGTGTGCAGAGTTTTCGCAGCGAGGCGTTGCAGCGAATCCACGATGGGAATGAACGATCGCCCGTGCCGGACGGCAAGTGGGACCAGAACCCGCGGCTTTCATCGCCGGAGACCGTCGCCGCTGTCGCCCAGCAGTATTCGCTGAGTCCCGACGCGGCCGCCTTCTACTTGCAGTTGCTGACGTTGCCCGATCCGACGACCAAGAACGTTTGCCGTTGGAACGAATGGTCCGCCAAGCAGTTACAGCAGGCGGGTCAGGAACTGCTGGAACAGGAATTGGTAGTGCAAGCCAAACGCTCGCGTGCCGGTCGTGACCTGTTCCTGCCGGGTGGTTGGGAGGCCTTATCGCTGCCCAATTTGCCGATCGAAAGCTGGAAATTGCCGCTGTACGGTTACGAATCGATCGAGGCGTTTCGCGGTTACTACGCAGAGTTGATCTGTTGCGGCGATACGCTGGGCCACCTGTTTCAGACCGCTTGGCAGCGAGTGACGCAGGGCGATCCGCCACGCTACGAGGAAGCCCAGGTGCCCACGAAACGAAAACGATAAACCCCGAGGACCGGAAAATAAACTGGGCTCTGTCAGAAAAGGGGTCTGCCCCTTTTCTGACAGAGCTTAGTGAGCGGAATGGCGCTAGCCACCGATTAGTGTCGCGTTTCGCGGAAGGGGTCGGGAGTGGTTTTGGGCAAGCCGCTTGCCATGTGGCTGATCATTGCCCGAAAACGACTCCCGCCCCCGTTGCGTACCATCCAACCAAGTCCGACACTTATGGTTTCGCCGGTCCTACGCGTTCAAGGGAAGCAAGCACGATGGCCAAAAAGACAGCGACCAAGGTATCTTCCGCCGGCAATTCCCCTGCGGCCGGCACAGCCGCTCGTCAGCAATTGCCGCCCGCCGAGGTTCGTTACGCGGATGATTTGAATTTTCTGCGGGACGCAGACCAGGGCGAACGACCGGATAACTGGTTGCTATCCCCGCAGAGCGTGGTGGACTTCATCTGCGGAACGGATGGCGAAAAAATCGGCAAATCGAAACAGGCAGCGCGGGCGCTGGAGGCCAAGTTCGTGGGGCCTCGCGACACGATCCAGCGCTGTGTGGTCACGTTGGCGGGTGAACGCGGCCTGATGCTGGTCGGCGAACCGGGCACTGCCAAGTCGATGTTGGGGGAGTTGTTGGCCGTCGCCATCAGCGGCACCAGCGGGCTGACAGTGCAAGGAACCGCAGGGACGACCGAGGACCAGATTCGCTACGGTTGGAACTACGCGCTGCTGCTGGACCGGGGACCCACGCCAGAAGCCCTGGTCCCGTCGCCCGTCATGCTGGGGATGACTCGTGGACAGATCGTGCGTTTCGAAGAAGTGACTCGCTGTCTACCCGAGGTTCAGGATGGCTTGATTTCGTTGCTTAGCGAACGCCGACTCGCCGTTCCGGAACTGAGCGATTCGCAGGACAGCGTCTTCGCGGCACCCGGTTTCAACCTGATCGCCACGGCGAACCTGCGCGATCGCGGGGTGTCCGAGATGTCGGCGGCACTAAAACGCCGGTTCAACTTTGAAACGATCGCTCCGATTAGCGATGCCGAAAGCGAGGTGCGATTGGTCACGTCACGAGCCACCGCGATGTTGGCGATGGAGCAGCGAGTGGCGGCGGTGGATGTTGCTTTGGTCGAACTGTTAGTGACCGTGTTTCGGGACTTGCGCAGCGGGCGGACCGAGGAGGGATGGCAGGTAGAACGACCGGGGACGGTGATGAGCACGGCGGAGGCGGTGGCGGTCACTGCGGCGGTGATGCGCGAGGTAGCTTTCTTCCCGTCGGGGTTTGATCCCGTATCGCGGTTGCCGGGTCATCTGCTGGGTGTCGTGATGAAAGACGACGCCAAAGACCTAGAACGCCTGCTTCATTACTGGGACGGCCCTGTCCGACGTCGCGCCGAACAGGGCGGTGCGTTATGGAAACGCTTGCATGAACTGAGAGATACGGTCAATCGATAAGCCATCGGATGATCGGGAGGAGCTGCGTGGTGACGCTTGAACCTGAAGAGTCGATTTCGGCCTTGATCGACTGCCAATCGCCCTGGCTGATCGGAGTCCGGCACCACTCGGCAGCGCTTGCTGGTGCGATCGAGACGCTGCTGGACCAGTTCGCCCCCGAAGCCGTCTTGGTCGAGCTGCCCAGCGATTTTGCGCCGTGGTTGGAATTCCTGGCTGATCCGCAAACGGTGGCTCCGGTGGCCCTGTCGGCGGTCGGTCCCAGCGGAACGCTGGCCTTCTATCCGTTGGCTGACTTTTCACCGGAATATGTGGCCGTGCGGTGGGCGTTCCGCGTGGGAGTGCCGGTGATCCCGTGTGATCTGTCGGTGAGTGTCCAGGAGCTCGATCGCGAGGCAGACGATCCGGACAATGCAGGCCAGGCACCGGCCGCACCGCGTCGGCCCACATCGACCAGTGGTATGCTGGAATCCTTGTTGCGGCGGGCTCAAGCCAGCGATACCGGACAACTGTGGGAACGGCTGGTGGAATCGTCGGGGATCGGTGGCGTTGCCGAAGCGATTCGCCGGGCGGGACTCGCCTTTGGCTGGGCAGTACGTCACGGTGGGCAATCGATTTCCACGCATGACCTCGTTCGCGAAGCGGCCATGCGACAGGCCATCCGCCAGGCACCGCCGCATGCGGTCGCCATCGTCGGCGCGTTTCATGCGCCCGTCCTGATCGAACAAGCGATCGCCCAGCATGCCGCCGCGGATACTGCGATGCTCGGCGGCTTGCGAGCCAGCCCGGAAACGGTGGGCGTCAGCTTGGTCCCGTACGGATTCGAGCAGTTGGACGAGCGAAGCGGATACCCCGCAGGAATTCGCGACCCCGTTTGGCATCAGCGGATGCTGGACGCCACCTCGCCTGCCGCCAAGGAAGCAGCCGTGGCGGAACTGGTGGTCGAGATCGTTCGGACGATGCGGCGGCGCGGCCATGTCGCCAGCACACCCGATGCCATGGAAGTCATCCGGATGATACGCGATCTGGCTCGGCTTCGTCAGCTTCCCGCGCCGGGCCGGAGCGAATTGATCGAAGCGTTGTCGAGTTGTTTGACTTATGGGGAGATCAACGGCCGAGCGCGCGAAGTAGCCAAGGCCGCTGAGCAGGTGTTGGTGGGCAAGCGTCGTGGACAGGTCGCATCCCGCACGCCCCGTTGCGGGCTGGCGGTGGCGATCGACGGGTTGTTGCAGACGTTTTCTCTTCCCGGTTTGGAACAAGCGAAAGAACCGCCGCGCGAGCTGCGCTTGGACATCCTTCGTTCACCGCGAGATCGAGCCAAAACCCTTGTGCTGCGACGATTGTGCTTGCTGGGCATCCCTTACGCCCAGCGCGTGGATACGATCGCCAGCGACCAGCGAGAGAATCTGATCGAACGTTGGAGCGTCGGCTGGCGACAAGCAACGGCGGCAACGATCGAAGCGGTGTCGCGGTGGGGTGTCACCTTGCAACAGGCTGCGTCCAGTTCGCTGCGGGCACGGTTTAGCGGCGAGCCTGCCGGTCTTGGCACGAAGGGTACCGACAAGCCAACAGCAAACGATGGGGACGGAGCGGTCATGCTGCCGTCGCAGTTCTTGGAACACCTGCAACTGGCCGGCGAATGCGGGCTGACGGAACGGGTGACCGATCATCTAATGCAACTGGAGGGCCGCTTTTTGCCAACCGCCAGCCTGACCGATCTCACCGCAGCACTGACGCTCTGGGGGCGGATCGCCGCAGGGCATATCGCGGCGTTACCGGTGGATCCGACCGAGGCGTATCCGCCGTACGTGGTGGTGTTCGATCCCACGCCCTACCGCCGGACGCCCGCGTTGTTGCTACAGGCGGCTCTGCAACGGCTGGACGGTATTTCCGGATCCCGGGAACGTCAGGATGTGATTGGCTTTTGCGATTTGGCCCAATGGTTCTACGATTCGCCCGATCTAAACCCCGATCGCTTGATCGGTTGGTGCCAACGCACGCTACGATCCGGCAGTGACGCGATGCGTGGTGCGACGGCCGGTACCTTGCAGCTCTTCGGACAACTGGGCGACGACGCGCTGCAGGCATTGCTTTCAGGTTGGTTCGATCAAGCCACCAGCAAGGAAGGACGCCAACGCTTGCGGTGGACCGTCTACGGGTGTGCGCAGGTGCTGTTCCCGAAAATGTTGTGTGACCCCAGCTCGTTGGCCGGTTTAGAGCTTCGGCTTGGGGACAGCAGCGATGCGGAATTCCTGTCGCGACTGCCAGCGTTGCGAGGCGCGTTTCACGAGTTTTCGCCGCAAGATCGCCAGCGACTCCTGCGCGTCCGATTGCAGCAGTACACCGATCGCGGCATGGGCTGGCAATGGGGGCGTGCCGCAACGGATTGTCCCGAGACGCTTGTCGAGCAAACCAGCCGATTCGACGCGGGCTGGTGGACAGCCCTGCTGCGTGATGCTGATTTGCGGGGCCGCGCGGCGATCCGGCAGGGACTGCCCGAGTTCGTATTCGATCCGGAAACAACCTTGGAAGCCCCGGGCGACGCGGGGGTTCCCACGAGCGAGCCCGAGGCTGGCTCTGCCGATTCGACAGAGCGAATCCCGCTGGGCGACCGCTGGCGGATGATTCTGGGAATCGCCCCGGAAAGCCCACTGCCAGCGTGTCGAGCTGCGACGTGTTTGGATGAGTTGTACGGTCACGGCAAAGGCGAAGGGGTGCGCGGGGACATCGGGAATCGCGACGGCCCGCCGCGCGGCGGTGGTGACGAAGCACCGCAGCCAAGCACGGTCGAGTGGTCCGACGATTTGGAGCAATTGTTCGGCTCTGAGGTGTGCCAGGAGGTTCTGGGCGAAGCGATCGAAGGGGGGCGATTATCGGCCCTGCAACGGCTGGACCCGGCTGGGGTGACGCCCAGCGTCGATCTGCTGCGGCAAGTCCTGTCCTTGGCGGGCGGGTTGCCTGAGCAACGTGCGGAAAAGCTGCGGACGCTGGCCAAACGCATTACGGCGGCACTGGCCCAGCAGTTGGCGATCCGCTTGCAACCGGCTTTCCATGGGTTGGCTTCACCACGACCGACGCGACGACGGGGACGTAAGCTGCACCTGCTGCGGACGATTCGCGACAATCTGGCCCACGTGGTTCGCCGTCCCGATGGGAAGCCGCGCATCATCGCCCAGCGGCTGGTCTATCAGTCGACCGTCAAGCGGGAAATGGATTGGCATTTGACGTTTGTGGTGGACGTTTCCGGTTCCATGACGGCATCGGTCATCTATAGCGCGATATGCGCGGCCGTGTTCGCGGAATTGCCAGCCCTGTCGGTGCGGTTCTTGGCGTTCAGCACGGAGGTGATCGACCTGAGCGACAAGGTGGCGGACCCCCTGTCGCTGCTGCTGGAAGTCCAAGTGGGAGGCGGCACGCGAATCGGCCTGGGCTTGGCCGCGGCACGGGCCCGGATCAAAGTGCCGCAGCGAAGTTTGGTGGTACTGGTTTCGGACTGACAATCGTAAAACGGATCGTAGAAGCTCACGGCTGGAATTTATCTGTGACCGATGGAACAGCTGGCGGGGCACGCTTCGAGTTCGAAATCGCAGAATAAGAGCCACAACTCGGTGTTCGTCGAACAGTATGGTAGCTACTGAAAGTGAGTGCGCACCCGATCGCACGACAGCTATGCGATCGCTGTGCAAACAGTTTCAGTGGTTACTATAGCTCCTCGCGCTCGAAGAACGCCGTTCAGTGCACTCCAGTCTACCAGTACCGTGTTCTCGCACTCTTCACAG
>SKVE01000570.1 GCA_007129635.1 Planctomycetaceae bacterium | reverse complement strand
TGGCCGGCGCAGCCGATTACCCGGCTGAACGCAAGAAGGACTCGTCCCAGTTGGAACTCGAACCGGCGGATTTACAATACCGAGGCATCATGGCCGGGACCATCCTGCGTTACATTGCCGAACGCGCCTCGGATTGTGCCGAAGCGTTGGCGATCATCGAAGACTTCGTCGCCAAAGGTTACTACGCGGGCGGCAAGGTGGGCGGGAGCCACTGGCTGTTTGTCGATCGCCACGGAGTGATCCTGGAAGTCTGCAACAACGCGCGTCACGTGGTCTCCCAAGTCCATGACCAGAACGTTTACTTCAGCCGCCTGAATAACAGCTCGGCAGCCCAACGATTGCGCGATGCGGACGACCTGGTGGACTTTGGGCTGTTCCGCAGCGTCTCACGCGACTCGTCCATCTGCTTCGGCTCGTCGATCTCCGGCATGACCGTCGAGATCGATCCGGATGCTCCCGAGTGGTTCACGTGCGCCTGGATTACGCTGCCCGTGCGCGCGGCGGCTTTCCCGTTGCTGATGGGCCAGAGCCACACGCCTCGATCGCTGCTCGATGGCTCGGCCTACCAGTGGGGCAAGGCCAGTCCGAAACAAGTCGCGCGATGGGAAGCCCTCGAGCAATCGATGCACCGGGACAAGCAGCAGTTGAAAGCGGAAGTGGCGGCGAGCATCGAAGCGGGCAATCCGGACGCGGCGCATGTCGAGATCCTGGAAGCGTGGTCCCAGGCCCAAGCGGACAAGCTGGTCCACGCGCTCCAGCATCCCGAATGATCCACTCGCAGCGCTGTGGCCGGTCTCGGACCGAGCCACCCCGCCGACCGAAGGTCTCCAATATCTCGGGAGACCTTCGGTCGCCGGTTTCGGCGCTCTTCGGAGACCCTCGCCGAACGAGGTACATGATTCCCTGCGAGTTGCCGTCAGGCGCACGAGACCGTGACCACGGCACCCGCTTCGACTTGCAATCGCTGTGCGGCATGGCCTTGTACGACCGCCATCTCCAGCAGACCGCTCGAGCCGATCAGTGCCACCAGCGTTCCGGGATCGCGATCACCGTAGGTCCGCACCACTCCACGGATCGTGTGCTCGGCACACCGCACGCAAATCGCCGCCGAGTTGCCTAGACGGTCCACCAGATCGTGGCCGATGTTGGTGATCAGATTCCCAAAGGAATCCACCGTCAGCACCCGGCCATCGATCTCCGCACCCCGCACCTCAGGCTCGGGCCAATCCAGCATCACCAGTCGGTCGGTGGCAGGCCCCAAGCGCTCCAGCGACTGACCCGTCGCGACCCGAGCGGCAGCAGGAGCCATGATATCTCGCCCGTGAAACGTATCCGACACGGGATGCCGCCACAGGTCCTGTTGGGTCAACACCAACGCTCGTCGCAGCTCATCACGCCTCATCAGACGGCTCAAGACGCCGTTATCCGGTGCGATAAAGCATTGCACACCCAGTTGGACAAACACGATGCGGCGGTCGGTACCGACCCCCGGATCGACGACGCAGATATGGATCGTACCGTCTGGAAATCGCCAGACCGTCTGGTCCAGGATCAGTGCCGCCTGGCGCACATCTTGGGGTGCGACCTGATGCGAGATATCCACGATCACGATCTCAGGACAGATGCTCAATATCACCCCTTTCATTTCCGCCACGTACGGGCTGCCCGTCCCGAAGTCGGTGGTCAGCGTGATCACCCGTCTGGACATGGATTCGATTCCTTCTCGTCAAGAATTAGTCGGGCACTGTTCGGCAAAGGATTAAGCCAGGTATCGTACGTCCCCTTCGCGGCGGGTAAACCCGGTACGGTCCAGGTATTCGCAGTACGGAACCGCGTATTTTCGAGTCGTCCCCAGCAGTTCCCGGATCTGGCTGAGCGTCAACCCGCAGCCATCGGCCAACTGCTGACGCAACATCTCTTTCAACTGGGCATCGACCTCGGCGTGTAAGTAATAGTCACTGGCGATCTCGACCAGATCCCCGTCCGCAGCGGCCAGGGCGATCAGTTGCGGCACCGATTGCTGGTTCCGCGCAACCTGCTTGCAGCACTGGTCGACCGTCGGCGATTCGATGCCTGCCTGGCGATACACGGCGATCAATTCCGCCAGCAGTTTCCGCTCGTTGGCCGACAGTTTTGGTCCTTCGCCCGTCACCGCCAGCCCGCGTCCTGTCACGCGCACTCGTCCGCCACGGCGCAGATCGTCGATGATGGCGTCGAACAATGCCATATCCGGAAGGTAGCGAAAGGCCGCCGCAACCTGATGGCGATCCAGCATCGAACGCAAGGGATTTTGCTGATGCAGCCTGCGCAGCAGCGTTTCCATCCGATCGCCCAGCCGCTGGAGCACCCGTTGGTGGATACGGATGGTCCGAGTCGCAGACGGACAGATTTCGCACAACTGGCCGCTATCGCGCAGGCTTGCCGCCACGGTTTCCGGTTCGTCGATGCCGGCCGTTCGAGCCAGATCGTCGGGATGCCAACCTCGCAATCCCGCGAAGAACAAGGCGGCCGACGCTCGACGTACCGGGTCAGCCGCCCCGAGATCCTCCACCATCCCCAACATCTCAGCGTCGGGCTTGCGCAACCGTTGTGCATGGGGATTCAAGATCAGACCTCCACCGATGGTCGACACGGGCGATTCCGTGCGGACCACCAGAGGTTGCGCCCAAATGGCCACGGCAGGCTGGCTCAAAAAGAGCTGGACCGGCACCGATTCGCCCGGAGCTGCCTCGTCGCGATCCAACAGCAGCAAGGTTGCCAGCAATTCTGCCGTTCCCAGGTGGACGCGCACCCGAGTCCGATGCTTCAGCGGCCGACTCAACTGGTCGATCAACGACAAGCGGACCGTCAGCAGGCGGCTGGGCACCAGGTGCCCGGGCGATGCCAGTTCCTGGCCGCGATGGATCTCGTCGTGACGCACCCCGACCAGATTGATCGCAGCCCGCTGGCCACGCTCGACCCGATCGACCGAACGGTCGTGATTTTGCAGGCTGCGAACGCGAACCAGCCGCCCCATCGGCTGGATACTCAATTCGTCCCCCACCTGTGCACTGCCGCTGCTGACACTGCCGGTGACGACTGTGCCATGCCCGGCGATCGTAAAACAGCGATCGACGGCCATGCGAAACGGGGCCGTCAAACGATCGACTCGCCGCGATCGGGCTACCCGTTCGGCGGCTTGCCGCAGGTGCTGACGCAACCGGTCGATGCCCTCGCCCGAGACCACACTGGTGCGGATGATGGGCGCATCGGCCAGAAAGGTATCCGCCACCAGCTCCCGGATCTCCTCCTCGACCAGCTCCAGCCAATCCGGTTCCACCAGATCGCACTTGGTCAACGCGATCACCCCGGCCTCAAGATTCAGCAAACGCAGGATGTCCAGATGCTCGCGAGTCTGCGGCTTAATCGAATCGTCGGCCGACACGACCAGCAGCGCCAGATCCATCCCGGTCGCGCCCGCCAACATGTTACGCACAAATCGTTCGTGGCCCGGCACATCGACGATCCCCAACCGATAAGGGTCCAGCAACAGTTCGGCGAACCCCAATTCGATCGTAATACCCCGTCGTTTTTCCTCTGGCAAGCGGTCGGTATCCACCCCCGTCAACGCGCCGACCAAGGACGTTTTGCCGTGATCGATGTGTCCGGCGGTACCGAGGATCAAGTCGATCGTCATCAGCCCTATCGTCTCCTTTGTTGTTAACTATCTTCATCACCAGAACCCTTTGATTATAGCGATATGCCCGGCCCATCCTCACGATGCCTTGCCGCCGAGAAAAAGACGGCTCTTATTGGGAATTTGAAACCCGTCTATTCTAGTCACTTCTTGAACCGACGAACTCGATCGCCTCCCGTGGCTGCATGGCCGGGGGGATGGATGCCGTAAGCATCTGTTAAATAAGCACTTGCGACTTGAGAAAGCCGGGATTGGGCCGTTGTTGTCCCGACGCAAAACTGCTAGAATCTTGGCCATTTGAGAGATCGAACCTCGGCAGGATGCTTCAGCGGCTTGCTATCGCGAAAGACCATCTGCCGGCACCGATCCATCCAGCAGGAAAGGACCCTTGCCCTTGGCTAACGAATTACCCCCGAGCGACGACATTCCATCCCCCGAGAACCAGGATGTCAATCAACCTCAAAATGCTGAAACAGGCATTTTAGACCACCCGATAGAGGATGAATTAAAGGAAAGCTACCTGACGTATGCGATGAGCGTCATTGTCAGCCGGGCGTTGCCGGACGTCCGGGACGGCTTGAAGCCGTCGCAGCGGCGCATTTTGGTGGCGATGAACGATCTGAATCTTGGTCCGGGTGCTGGGCGGATCAAGTGCGCGAAGATTTCGGGTGACACCAGCGGTAATTATCACCCCCACGGTGAAAGTGTGATCTATCCGACCTTGGTCCGCATGGCTCAAGAGTGGAATATGCGGCATGTGCTGATCGACAAGCAGGGTAATTTCGGCTCGATCGCCGGTCTTCCAGCAGCTCAGATGAGGTACACCGAAGCACGATTATCGCCGATCGCTGCGGCCTTGCTGGACGATTTGAAGCTGGATACGGTCGACTACATTCCGACGTATGACGAGCGGAACCTGGAGCCGACGGTGCTGCCTTCCAAGTTTCCGAACCTGTTGGTCAACGGATCGTCGGGCATCGCGGTGGGCATGGCCACCTCGATTCCCCCGCATAATCTGCGCGAGGTCTGTGACGCCTTGATCCGCGTGATCGATGATCCGAGCGTCTCGATGGACGAGTTGCTGGAGATCGTCGAAGGCCCTGATTTTCCCACGGGTGGGATCATCTGTGGTCGCGCCGGAATCCGCCAGGGCTACTACACGGGCCGCAGCACCATCGTCGTTCGGGCACGAGCGGAGATTAAGGAGAAGACCAAGAATCGGTATCAGATCGTCGTGTCGGAGATCCCGTTCCAGCAATTCCGCGACCGGATCGTGGAGAAGATCGGAGCGTTGGTCAATGGCGACAGGATCAAGGGCATCTCGGGCGTGACGGATCTGAGCGACCTGAAGGAACCGGTTCGGATCGCGATCGACATCAAGCGAGACGCGGACCCGGACGTGGTGCTGAACCAGTTGTACCAGTTCAGCCCGCTGCAGGATACGTTTTCCATCATCCTGCTGGCCTTGGTCGACGGCAAGCCGCGGTTGTGTTCGTTCAAAGAAATGCTGACCGAATTCATCCGCCATCGAGTCACCGTGATCCGCCGCCGCACCCAGTTCTTGCTGGCTCGAGCCCGGCGGCGAAAGCATACCGTCGAGGGATTATTGCTGGCGTTGGCGAATATCGATGAGATCATCCGGATCATCCGGAGTTCCGATACGCAAGCGACAGCCAAGGTGGGTTTGATGGGCGTCGAGTGTCCGGCGTCGATGATGGCTCGTGCTCTGGGCGACCAAGGTTTCGAACAATTCCAACTGGAACGCGGCGCGGCAGACGTGTATACGCTGACCGCCGTCCAGGCCGAGGCCATCCTGAAGATGACCTTGGGACAATTGGTGAATCTGGAACAGGAACGATTGGCCGGCGAACATGCCAAACTGCTGGAGGAGATCACCGAATACCTGCGAATCCTGTCGGATGACCGGAACATCATGGCCATCATCCGCGAGGACCTGCAGGAGATCCGCCGCAAGCATGGCGACGACCGCCGCACCGAAATTACCGGTGAAGAACTGGGCAATATCAACCTGGAAGACCTGATCACCGAAGAGACCATGGTCGTGTCGATCAGCCATCGCGGTTACATCAAACGCACGCCAGCCAGCGTCTACCGGGCTCAACGACGCGGCGGCAAAGGGATCCGGGGCGCTCAAGCCGAAGACGAGGACCCGATCCAGCATCTGTTTGTCGCCAGCACGCACGCCTATCTGCTGTTCTTCACGAATCAGGGGAAAGTCTACTGGCAAAAGGTCTACGACTTGCCGCAATTAGGCCGCGACAGCAAAGGCCGAGCCATCGTGAACTTGCTGCGGTTGAGCGAAGGCGAAACGATCGCAGATTGCCGAGCCGTACGGGATTTCGATCTGCCGGGGCACTTCCTGATGATGGCGACCCGCAAAGGCCTGGTGAAAAAGACGCCTCTGGAAGCCTACAGCCGTCCCAAGAAAGGCGGAATCATCGCGATCAAACTGCGCGAAGACGATGAACTGGTCGACGTCGTGGTGACCAAGCCGGGCGACGAAGTCGTTCTGGCCACCGCCAACGGCATGGCGATCCGATTCAACGAATCCGACGCGCGGTCCATGGGCAGGAATACTTCCGGTGTCAAAGGGATCGGATTGCGAAAGAAGGACGGATTGGTCGGCATGGTGGTCGCCGACCCGGACGCTACCCTGCTGACGGTCTGCGAAAACGGTTACGGCAAACGTACCAACTTCGGACCCAATACGGTCGCTGAAGGGGATGGAGAAACGGAACTGGGGGATGATCTGCCCAACGGCGATGAAACGCCAGTTCAGCCCGAACCAGAGGACACCGCGGCCGAAGACACCGATTCCGGCGATGAAACCTCGTCCAGCACCCGCTACCGGACTCAGCGACGCGGTGGCAAAGGGGTCCGCGATATCAAAACCACCACACGCAATGGAAAAGTCGTCAGCATCGCGCGCGTCAACAGCGATGATGAATTGCTGATGATGACCTCGCGCGGGAAGATCCAGCGGATCAAGGCGGGCGAGATCAGCATCATCGGCCGCAATACGCAGGGAGTGCGGATCATGAGCCTGGATGAAGGCGACTGCCTGGCCGCCATCGTCCGCGTCCCCAAAGACGCAGACGAGGAAGCCGAGATCGCCCCCGAGATCGCCCCCGACGTGACCGGGTAAGCAACCAGCCAGGTCTCTCTTGGTGGAATCGGCAGAAGGGGTCGGGAGTCGTTTTCGGGAAAGCTCGTTGCCATCGGTTTGGTCGTTGCCAAAAACGACCCCCGACCTGGGTGTTCAATTTGTGCCTGTCAAGGCCAAGATGCTTGCGCCCGTTTTCGTAGCCTGCTTTCACGACGAGCAAGGCTACCTTGGTCGACCCGGCCTTGACCAGCGATCCGATTTGAACACTGCGGACTGCCAGATTTTCAACAGCGCTGCCCATCACTTAAGCAGGGTGCAGACCTTGAGGGTTTTGACCGGGATTTTTCAGGAAACCGAAGTCATGATTTCCCAAGGATTTGCGAGCAGAATCGCGTGGCCGATGTAACTTTTTTTCAGGGTTGGCGCGGCACTTGCAAATAGAAAAACCGTACTCAGACGGGACACCTGACTTCAACACAGAGAAGAGGGTGTCAAGGTGGTAACTTAACCTTGTAAATCGGAGGCATTGAATCGGAGGGCTCAGACAAAGCACAGCCTCAGGTCGGCGGAAACTGGTGAAGGGAGAGGGCACCGGTTTCCAGCCGACCTGTTGTGCTTTTCTTGGATGATCAGATGTTGTCAGAAAATGCGGCTCATGTTTTCTGACAGAGCTTAGTCCAACGACGGCGCGACGACCAACTCTTTCAATGCATCCAGTGACGCTAGGACATCCTGCCGAGGAATTTGACGCCAGTTATCGGTCTTGTGTCGCAGAATGGCCAGCTTGAAGCTCTCGAACGCTTCCGCAAGATCTGCTGGCAACTCGGCCAAATCTTCGAAGGGTCGCACCAGTTGGACATCTTCGTCCGTCGCTGCGGCCGACGATTGAGCCAAGTCGATGTCGTCTTTCGAGGCCTGTCCCTCTTCCTCACCAAAATCGGGACCTTCCGGCAAGGGCCCCGATTCCGCTTGGTCTCGATCGTACCGCGGATCACAGTCCTCGTCGGTCTCGGCCGCCACGATGTCGCGGTCGTTGGGCTTTTCGTCCGGCAAAGCGCCCATGGATTCCCAACGTTGACGACGCATCTGAGAAATCGACCATCCGGATTGGAGGGCCCCTTCCAACCACAATTCGGCATCATCCCAATCCAAGGCCGCGTGGAAGTGACTCCAGTAAAGCCCCTCGTATTGTTGGTATTGCTGGCCGAATCGCTCGAAAACTCGACGCAGACGCCGCACATGCTGGCCGGTCACCCCGCCAACAAGTCGCGACCAGGTCTCGTCAGAGTACTCGGTGGACTCTGCGCCTGCTTCGATCAAAGCCTGACGCCACTGGCCGATGATCTGGCCCTTCTCCCAATTCGTCGTGCTGATCAACCGGTTCCAACGGCCCACGAACGGCCCGGCTGTGGTATCCTGTTCCTGCTGGTCAGGCGTATCGGCTAAACGATCGTCAGTAAGAACACTCAATCGGCTGGTATTCTGGTCTTCCATTCTGGTGCATCCTTTCGCGTTGCTACGGGTTCGATGAAGCCGTAACTTAGCAAGGAGCACGTTCCTGGGAAGAGCTGCTAGCACGAAAACCAGAAATCGCGCCAGCTACCGGACTTCCCAGCCTTCGCCGCGACGATCGCATCGGGGATAACTTGTCGACTATTGGCCACGGGCTCGTTCGGCCGAAGAAAATCCACAGCGATTGTGCGAACCATCGCAGAAAGGACGGTTACTGGAAGCGCCGCATCGGCACAGGGCGACTGCGACCTTCGTGGGATCTGACGCAAAAGGGTTGCCTTCAGCATCCAGCAGCGTGATGGGGCCTTCGACCAGCAAGGGCCCGTTGT
>SKVE01000821.1 GCA_007129635.1 Planctomycetaceae bacterium | reverse complement strand
GGACTGGGGTTGAGTGTCAGCTACGGCATCGTGCAACAGCACGGCGGCACGCTGGAGGTGGACAGCGACCCCGGCAAAGGAACGACCTTTACCATCACCTTGCCCGCCGTGGCGGATGACGCAACGGGTGGCGCCAGACGCGCTGGAGTAGAAACGTGAGTATGCCACGAAAAATCCTGCTGCTTGCCCAGCATCCCGATACCGCTCGACGGTACCAGAACATGCTGGATGCCGACGGTCACATCGTCGAGTGGCGAGAGCTGAGCGCTGGCCAGTTCCCTTTCGCCACGTCGGATGACTTCGATCTGGTCATCGCCGTGCTCTCGTCCCCGGAACCGGAACCCATCGCCGTCGTCCGTCAACTGAAGGCCGTGGACAGCTCGGCGTGCGTGATACTGGTCAGCCGAAACCAGACGGCTCAGACGGCCATGCGGACGATCTGGGAAGGAGCCGCCGACTATCTGGTCGAGTCCTGCTCGGCGGAGGAACTGCGGGCAGCAGTGAACCGGGTAAAACCGGCCGGTAACGCGGCGTTAAGGGGATCGGGTTCTCATGGACGCTCGAGATTGCCCCGCTTCGAAGGCATGCTTGGACGCTGTTCCGCCATGCTCGACGTATTCGAGTTGATCGAGCGGATCGCATCGGCCGAAGCCACGGTACTGGTGACCGGTGAAAGCGGCACCGGAAAAGAGTTGGCCGTACGAGCGATCCATCGGCTCAGCCACCGTCGCGATGCACCTCTGCTGGGCTGCGACTGCACGGCGCTCGCCCCGCCCCTGTTGGAAAGCGAGCTGTTCGGGCACGTCAAGGGTTCGTTTTCCGGGGCGATCGCCACCAAGAAGGGCTTGTTCGAGGCGGCCGATCATGGAACGCTGCTGCTGGACGAGGTGTCCAACCTGAGTATGGAGACCCAAGGCAAGTTGCTACGGGTACTCGAAACCCGATGCATCCGGCGAGTGGGCGACACGGCCGAGCGCGAGGTGGATATCCGCTTAATCGCCACGACCAATCGGGACCTCGGCCAGATGGTCAAAGTGGGCCAGTTCCGCGCCGACCTGTACTACCGCCTGAATGTGATCCCAGTCAGCTTGCCAGCCTTGCGCGATCGGGCGGGTGACATCCCTTTGTTGGCGATGGCCTTTCTGGACGAATTCTCGCTTCAAATGGGTCTGCAATCGACGGTTTTTTCTCCTCGGTCATTGCAGCAGATGCAGGTTTATCCGTGGTCGGGAAACGTCCGCGAACTGCGGAACATCGTCCAGCGATTGGCGGTGCTGTACGGTGGAAGTCAGATCGAACTGGAATATCTGCCGCTGGAAATCCGCGAGTCCAAACACACGTTGTCCAGCACGGAACTGCCGCGGACCTGGGACGAATTCAAAACTTTCAAGCGGCAAGTGGTGGAAGACCTGGAACGGCGCTTCCTGACCGCCGCGCTAGGCCGCTGTGCGCAGAATGTCACCCACGCCGCCGAAAGCGTCGGGATGCAACGTCCCAATCTTCACGCCCTGCTACGGCACCACGGCGTGAAACCCGGTGCGACCGAACGCGACTGACGAAAGAGCGGGGACGCCCGATGCCTGATCTTTCATCGGTGGCTCCTCGGTTTGCGCCACGACCGATCCTTCAAGTTCCTAGCAGATCTACCTGTCTCGTCTATTGCTCCCAACGTGTACGCCTGCCCCAATTCTGTTCGGCCTTAACAGTGATGTGCGCATGAAAACCCATACATTCAGATAGTTTTTCATGCAGTGCTTTCGGCTATGCCCCCCCCAGGTTTCGCCAGATATTGCTTTGCACCTTGGGAGTCTGGGCCACTTTGCATCGGTCGATATCGGTATCTCGTCCGCCTGGGCCCTGTTTCTGGCTCTGGCACGAAGCTTGCACAGTGATTGCCACGCTTTGGCCCCAATCTCTTTCATCGGGAGGCAGTACCAGCCATGGCGGATAGTCACGCACTTCTGGTGGTGGATGACGAGGAGGTCATCTGCCAGGCGTGCCGGAGGATCTTCAGCCGGATCACCTCGGCGGTGCAGCGAGTGCTGGCGACCCGTCACCTGCTGCAGGGCAACGGAGAACCGCAGGACGCGGGCGCTGCGACGGCGTTGGAGGCTCAGTCGCCGCTGCTTTTCTGCGGCGACTCGTGGTGCCGCATGGAAGTCGATGGCTCGGCATGCGTCGGCGCTGTGTTGCCCGGATTGCGAGGCACCGTGCCCAGCGAACTACGGTTGCCGCGAATCGGCGAAGTGGTCTACCAGGGGTTGCCGCTGGCGGGTGTCACGGTACCCGGCAGACCGATGGTCGTGGTGGCTGCGCCGGTCTCGGGGGTGGTGATGGCGGTCAACGAGTACTTGGCCAAACATCCCGAGCGTTTGGTGACGGATCCATGCAGCGAGGGCTGGCTGGCTCATGTCTGCACGACGGAATACGAGCGCGAGGCGGAACATTGTGCGCCGCGGGCGGTTCTGTTGGCGAATACCGATCCGGACTCGGCCCAGCAACAGACCGAGAAGCTGACCGCCTTGGGCTGCGAAGTCCAGTTGGTTGCCGATCGTGACGCCTTGAGAGCAGCTCTGGAGAAGTCCGAAGCGGCCGTGGTGTTCCTGGACGATCCGTCCCTGGCGGATGCCGGGCCCGAATGGGCCCGAATGGTGAACCAGGCGGGGACCGTCCCTGCGCGTGGTGGTCTTGGCGGCGGCCGACGGTCCACGTGAGACGGCTTACCGCAGGTACCGCATCCTGTACTATGCGGTCGAGCCGTTCACGGACGGCGAGTTGCCGGACATCCTGTCCGCCGCTTTCCGGAGCCAAGAACGTGCGGCTGTCGAGCGGCCGAGCGGGCCATCCGAGCCGATCAGCGGGATCTCGATTACCAACCGGTACGGGCACCGCGTGCATCTGCTGGCCGCTCCGGGGCTGTGGTGGCGCAACGAGGGTTTGGGGGCGCTGGTCAATCAGAAGCTGCTGGCCCGCTCGCCGGGCGACGCGATGAACAAGGTCACGGTGCTGACGGTCCAGCCCGATGCGATGGGCGGGCTGGCCAGTCTGGACGCGCGGACCACCGAAGCCTTGGCCGATCACATCGTGTGCGAGATGGCGGTGTATTAGAGTCTTCGTAGGTTGGGACTCCGTCCCGACCGGGTCGGGTCGGACCGGGTCGGGTCGGACCGGGTCGGGTCGGAGACCCAACCTACTTTGCTTGCGGTCGGGGCTGCTTCAGAAGTGGGCACCCAGGTCGTAGAACGGAATTCATTCCGTTCAGCAGAGCGGGTAAGGAACGGAATGAATTCCGTTCTACCGGCGGGTAAGGAACGGAATGAATTCCGTTCTACCGAAGATACAAGGGGACTGACGATGCAGACGGCGTTGGCCAGGGAGTTGTGCGAGGAGTTCCTCGAAGACGTGTACGCCTTGCCGCACGGCGAGAAGCTGAAGCAGTGCTTGCAGTGCGGCACCTGTTCCGCCTCGTGCCCGTCCGGCGCGGCGATGGAATTCGGGCCTCGGGAGATCATCGCTTCGTTGCGTGCCGGCATGCTGGACCGGGTCCTGAACGCCAAGACTGTCTGGCTTTGCGTGTCGTGTTACTCCTGCGCGGTCCGTTGTCCCGCGGGGATTCCGCTGACCGATGTGATGTACGAGTTGAAGCGGCTGGAGGTCGACAAGGGGCTGGCCAAGGACGCCGCCGGCGAGACCATGGCGCACGCCTTTGCGGAAACCGTCGACCGCTATGGCCGCAACGCCGAAACGACGCTGTTGCGGAAGTATTTCCTGCGTACCAATCCCTGGCATGCCTTGGCCCAGATTCCGCTGGCGATCAGGCTCTTTTTCCGCGGGCGTTTGGAGATCCTCCCCCGCAAGATCAAGGGCCTTGACAGCCTTCACAAGATGCTTGCCGCGATCGAGCAGAACGGCCGCGAATTGGCGACGGTCTGCAACGCTTGTTACGTCGTGTTGCGAAAAACGAATAAGTACATGGCCGAAGATTCGCATCTGCGGGATGACATTCGCCAGGCGTTGCAAGCGGGCGGAATGGACTACTCGGGCAATGTTCGGGTGCGTCACTTTCTGGAGATCCTGGTGAACGACATCGGCGAGGCACGCATCCGGTCCCGGGTCCAGCGGGACATGTCGGGCTGGAAGGTGGCCTGCTACTGCGGATGCCAGTTGAGTCGGCCGTTTGACGACTTGGATCACCCCGAGTATCCCCGGTTGATGGAACGGCTGGTCGAATGGCTGGGCGCCGCCGTGGTTCCCTTTCCGCTGGCTGCCAAGTGCTGCGGGGGGATGGCGATGACCACGCATCCCGAAACGGGGCAGGTCCTGACGGGTAAGATCCTGAAGGTGGCCAGCCAGCGGGGCGCCGGTTGCGTAGCCACCGCCTGCCCGTTGTGCCCGATCAATCTGGAAGCGTACCAGGACAAGGTGGGCCGGGCGGTCGGCGCCTGTTGCCAGATTCCCGTGTTGTACTTCACCCAGTTGATGGGGATCGCTTTCGGGTTGCCGCCCGTCGAGTTGGCTTTGAACGACAATCTCACTTCGCTGGAACCCCTCCTCGGTGAAAAGGTGACTTCATGATCGCGCCGAGCGAACGAATTGGCGTCTATGTTTGCCACTGCGGGACGAACATCTCCCACACGGTGGATGTCGGAATACAAGTACATGTGCTCGGACCCGGGCCAGGAGATCATCCGCCGGGACATCGAAGAGCACCGTCTGACGCGGGTCGTCGTGGCATCGTGTTCGCCGCTGATGCACGAGACGACGTTCCGCAAAGCGTGCGACGAGGCGGGTTTGAATCCCTTCCTGTTCCAGATGGCGAATATCCGCGAGCACTGTTCGTGGGTACACACCAACCGCCAGCAGGCTACGGCCAAGGCCAAGCGACTGGTCACCGCCGCCGTCCAGCGCGTGCGTCATCACCTGCCGCTGGAGGAACGCGAAGTCCCGGTGCGGCCCGAGACGCTGATCGTCGGCGGCGGGATCGCCGGGATCGAGGCCGCGTTGCGGATCGCCGACTCGGGCAAGAAAGTCTACCTGGTCGAAAAACAGCCGTCGATCGGCGGCCACATGGCCAAGTTCGATAAGACTTTTCCCACCCTCGATTGCGCCGCCTGCATCCTGACTCCGAAAATGGTCAGCGTCGGGCAGCACCCGAACATCGAATTGTTGGGAACCTGCGGGATCGCCGCCGGCGCTCGAGACGTGATGCGGGTGTTGATGAACCTGTTGGAGCAACGGGATGCCCGGGACATCCTGCTGACCACCTCCGGCTGTGCCGGATTGTGCAGTAGCGAACCGATGATGACCGTCGAAGTCAAGGGACAAGCGCCGGTCAAATACGTCCACCTGGACGAGGCCAAGACGGTGCAGATTTTCGAGTCGCACGTCCTGGCCGGCAAGATCGTACCAGAATACGCGTTGGCCGTCGGTAGCGAACGCGTGGGATAAGCAACCTGTCGGGGAAGAAGAGAAGGAGACCGTTCCGTGAAGCCCTATCGAATGCATCTGATGCTTTGCACCGGCACGGGGTGCGTCTCGAACAAGGCGTTCCGCATCCGGCAGGTGCTGGAAGAGACGCTGGTCAAGCACCACCTTCAGGACGAGATCACGGTCGTCCCGACCGGGTGCAACGGGTTCTGTGCCCAGGGGCCCGTCATGGTCGTCCAGCCCGAAGGGATTTTCTATCAGATGCTGGCCGAGCGGGACGTGGCCGAACTGGTCGAGGAGCATTTTCTGAAAGGCCGGCCGGTCCGATCGTCGTGGCGACCGGTTTCGAGGTGTTCGACAGCCGGCAGATCGCCCGCTACGGCTACCGGCGGCTGAAGAATGTGATCAACGCGCTGGACTTCGAGCGGATCAGTCACGCCAGCGGCCCGACCAGCGGCGAGATCCTGACCTCCGAGGGCCAGCCGCCTGCGTCCGTGGCCATCATCCACTGCGTCGGCAGCCGGGACGAACACGACCACGAGTACTGCTCGCGGGTCTGCTGCATGGACTCGCTGAAGTTTGCCCATCTGGTCAAGGAGAAGACCGGCGCGGAGGTCTACAACTGCTACATCGATATGCGGACGCCCGGCAAGGGCTACGAGGAATTCTACAAGCGGCTGCTGCACGAAGGCGTCCAGTTCATCCGCGGCAAGGTGGCCGAGGTGACCGACGTGGCCGAGATCGAAGAGGAAGAGGGCAAGTTGGTGGTCGTGTGCGAGGACACTCTGTTGGGCCTGACGCGGCGGCTGCCGGTCGACATGGTCATCCTGTCGGCCGCGCTGCAGCCGGGGGCCGATGCGGATCACGTGGCCCGGCTGTTCTCGCTGAGTTGCTCGCAAGGCGATTTCTTCCTGGAAAAGCATCCCAAGCTGGCCCCGGTCGAAGCGGCCACCGAAGGCATCTACCTGGCCGGTGCGTGCCAAGGCCCCAAGGACATTCCCGATTCGGTAGCCCAGGGCGCGGCCGCCGCCGCGTGCGCCCTGTCCCTGGCGGATCGAGGCATGTATGTCCTGGAACCGATCACCTCGGAAATCGACCCCCGAGCGGTGCAGCAGGTGCAAGACGTGCATCACCAGTTGCCCGTAGTGTGTCCCGAGGCCCATCACATGGCGGCGAGCAAGGCGCTGGACGCGTTGTTCCATGTCGACCCGCCGCCAGCGGCCAAGAAGCTGCGCGAATTGTTCTACAAAGTGGTCCTGAAGAACAGCGCGTATCTCCGGTTGATCCTCGGCGACACGTACTTCCATCGCACCTATAACATGGGAACGGTCGACGCGGACAACTGCGTCAACTTCTATGACGGCGACATCCGCGTGGTAGGCCCGGACGGCAAGCAGCATGCCAAGTACCCGGCCCGGGACTACGGTCAGTATATCACCGAACGGATCGAACCCTGGAGCTACCTCAAGTTTCCCTACCTGAAAAAGATCGGCTGGAAAGGCTTGGTCGACGGTGTGGAATCGGGCGTGTACAAGACCACACCGCTGTCGCGTCTGAACGCCGCCGACGGCATGACCACACCGTTGGCGCAGGTTCGCCAGCCTCGTACCGCTTCGTCAGACGCTCGACCTCGGGCATCGTCGCCTTGTTCAGATCGTGGACGCTCGTCAACACCGGTTACGCACTGGGGGCGTCGCCCGTGGCACGCAATTTGGCCAGAGTGGTCTCGATCGTCCGGCGTTGCTGCTGCAGTTGCTGCAGGCTGTCGCGTTCCCGGCTGACAACATCGGCCGGGGCTCGGTCGACGAAGCTGGCGTTGGCCAACTTTTTTTCTTTGCCTTGGATCTGCCCGGCCAGTTTTTCGAGCAGTTTCTCGTTGCGAGCGATCTCGGCATCGACATCGATAAAGTTTCGCAGGTCGACGAACACTTCGGCTTTCGGCAGGCTGATGGCCGCGTGGGTCGAGGGCGGTTGCACGTCGACGCCCCAGGCGACGGCGGTCGCGTTGGCCATCGAGGCGAAGTAACCCGCCATGGGCTGCAGCAATTGGCTGGTCTGCAGATCGCAGCGGATGCTGAATTCCACCGGAGTTTTCGGCGGGATGTTCTGACGGCTACGGATCTCGCGCAGCGCGCCCAACACCGCTTGAAAGCTGGCAAAACGCTCCTCGATCTCCGCATCCTGCAGCGACATGTCGGCGACCGGCCAATCGGCGATCATGATGCTGGGACTGGGCGCCGCAGGCTCGGTCAATCCCCGCTGGGCGGCAACCCGCCCCAGCAGTTGCCAGACCTCTTCGGTGATGAACGGGATCATCGGGTGCAACAAACGCAGCAGCACGTCCAGGGTATGAGCCAGGATGCGTTGTGCCGCAGGGCGCTGGCTTTCGTCCTGGAAGCGGTTCTTCAGCATTTCCACGTAAAAGCTGCAGAATTCGTCCCAAGCGAAATCGTACAGGTAGCGCGCGGCATCCGCATATCGATAGCTCTCCAACGCTTCGGTGACCTGCTGCGTTACCGTTGCCAGGCGGCTGAGAATCCAGCGATCTTCGATCACTAGATCCGCGTCGACAACCGGCGCGCTCTGATAGCCGTTCAGGTGGAGCAGTGCAAAACGGGACGCGTTCCAGAGCTTGTTACAGAAGTTCCGGGCTACCTCGAAGCGTTCGCTGACCGCTGCGCCGCGCGGCAAGGCCCGATCGGACTCGCTGCGCGCCCACTGCGTCCCGAAGTCCTTGCCGCATTTCGGGCAGCCGATGCGAGCCAGTTCGCGATTCTTCTTGGTCTGGTCGATCAGCGCGTCGCAATGAGGGCATTCGAACTGGACCGGCAGCCGTACATCCTGGGTCTCGGTGGTCAGATGAGCCATGCCGAAGCGCAACGCGTCGGCACCGAATTTATCGATCACGTCCAGCGGATCGATGCCATTGCCCTTGCTCTTGGACATCGTCTCGCCGTAACCGTCCAGGATCTTGGGATGGATGAACACATCCCGGAACGGCACCTCGCCCATATTGTTCAAACCCATCAGCACCATGCGGGCCACCCACAGCGTGATGATGTCACGGCTGGTGATCAGCACGCTGGTCGGATAAAAGCAATCCAATTCATCCGTCCGCTCCGGCCAGCCCATCGTCGAATGGGGCCACAAAGCCGAGCTGAACCAGGTGTCCAGCACGTCCTGTTCCTGCTGCAAGCCGGACTGTTCCAATTGCTGCTCCAGCGGTT
>SKVE01000335.1 GCA_007129635.1 Planctomycetaceae bacterium | reverse complement strand
TGTCGATGGTACCCGATGACATGTCACGGGAATGGCCTCGGCTGAGCGACTTGTAGTCCGGTGTCATGGCTTTGAAGACTCCTCTTCCCGATCGCCGACGTACCAGACGCGCAGCAGGTACAGGCCCTCGGGCGGCGCGGTCGCGCCAGCCGCCTTGCGGTCCCTGGCTTTCAGTACCTCGGCCACCCAGTTAACGGGCCGTTTGCCGCGCCCGACCTGGACAAGGGTCCCGACGATATTCCGCACCATGTTATACAGGAAGCCGTCGGCTTCGACCTCGATCACGATTCGATCGAAAGCATCCACCGTTTGCCGATTCACGGCCAGATCGAAAATCGTGCGCACGCTGCTGGCGCGTTTCGATCCGGCGGCTTCGAAGCTGGAGAAATCGTGGCGGCCGACCAGCAGCCGACCAGCTTGGCTCATCGCCCGCATGTCCAACCGGAGCGGAGAATACCAGACATGCCGTCGAGCGAAGACGTCGCGCAGCGGGCCGTCCTGGATGTAATAGCGATAACGCTTGCGCACCGTATCGCGAATGGCATGAAATCCGGGAGCCGCGTCGCGGATGTCCAAGGCCACAATGTCCTTGGGCAGATTCGCGTTCAAGGCCCGCTGCAGGACATCGCTCGATAGATGCGTATCGCAGGCAAAGCTGACCACCTGGCCGATCGCGTGAACACCGGCATCGGTCCGGCCGCTGGCCACCGCTCGGACCGATTGCCCCGTGACGATCTGCAACGCTCGCTCGACCTCGGCCTGGATCGTATGCGAATTGACCTGCATCTGCCAGCCACCGTAAGCCGTCCCCTCGTAGGATAGCGTCATCCGAAAAAACCGCACTCAGCTTCTCCCCGATCTTAAGGTTCGCCGTCTGGAATTCCACCGTCCCAGCCATCCCCGACCTCAGCGGAAACATCGCCCAAATCAGACACACCCGGATCAGACACACCCGGATCAGACACTCGGTCCGGCAACCGCCGTAGCCGACGGGCGGCCAACCCGAGCAGCAGCAGGCAACCAACCGGAACCAGCAGATGAACGATGCCGCTGTCCGGCCCCGGCCACCAAGGGGCCGCGTGATGGACGCCCACTCGCCAAACGATCTGGTGCAGCAACGCAGCGGCGAACAGAATGCCGAGCATGGGAATCTGCCACCCGCGTCGAATCCACCGTGAACCCAATGCCGTCAAACACCCCAGCACCAATGCCCCGACGGCAATCGACAGGACGGCTTGCCAGCCAAGCCCCACACCCAGCAGAACACAGCCAATCATCGGATCGTCAGCGATCGGGCTTCCAGTATCGAGCGATGGTCTCGAGCAACACCACCGCAGCCAACCACCGACAACCAACCCGCAGACCGAACCAGCGGCGATCGAAGCCAAGGCCGCGAATCGGGGATTGGCCGTCAACGCCGAAGGCACTTCGTGAACCAGGGGCACAAGCAGCAGATGCGGCCAGACCAGCGGTGCAGCGACGGCGATTACTAACGCAATCAGTTGCGCACGTCCCGGCATTCGATGACCGTCCGCTTGAATCAAAGCCCACGCGAACAAAACGCAAAAGAGATAGCCATGGTAGAAATACAATCCGACCAAATCCCACTTGGTGTAAAAGATGATCCAGACCACGCCGCGATAATGGTTCGGATCTCGGACCGGCAGGTTGGCGCCGCCGGAGATCAATTGCACCAGGTACAGCAGCAAGAACAGTGCGGCGGTTGTCAATTCGACCAACGGATAGCGGAACGAAATCGGAGCACGGCAAGCACGACAGCGACCGCCCAGCAAGAGGTAACTGAGGATCGGCAGGTTGTCGCGACCGGCGATCGCTCCGCCGCAGGCCGGACAATGAGAGCGCTGCCACACCAGGGACTGGCGTCGCGGCAACCGGTACACGACGACGTTCAGGAAACTGCCGATCGCCGCGCCCACGGCAAAAAACCAGATCGCGGTGAACGCTTCGGCGGTGCGTACTCGAGCCTGCTCGGCGAACGATAGATCCTCCAGCACGCGCATGGTGGGCTGCGGTTGAAATCGTTGCCGAGCCGCATCCACAGCGGGCAGGACGATCATGTAGACGATCAAGCCCAACGCCAGCGTGACGCTGGCAATGCGCAGCCATTTCCGATGCGGTGACGGACTCATCAGCCGCTTCTCCGGAATGACAGCCAGCAATCGGTAAGATCGATGAAGAACATGGCAGTCATTATGGCAAGAAGCACGCTCGGAGAAAACGGCCCCGCGACCAAAAACGGCGGCAGACCGCCAAGGTCGCGGGAGACGACCAAAAACACGAAACTAGCCAGGATGGCTGTCACAAGCGGTGTTATGCCCCTGCCCGAAAACGCGCCCGTCGTTCGGACCAAAAGCCATACCCAGCCCAGGACCAGGACCAGGACAAGGACAAGGCCCAGGACCAGGCCCAGTCCGTTGGCGGACGCCGGCGCCGCCAACCCCCAGACGAGCATGCCACAACCGGCATGAAACATCAGCAGCATCGCGGCATACTCACCCGCTAACGACCCTCGCAGCACCGAAAAACGTCGCTCGAACGCCTTCGGCCGGTTGTTCATGCTGTTGTGGGGCGCTGGAACCATGGTCATGTCTTCGGATTGGCAGCTCGTCGTTCCCGCCTATCATGCGACCGAGGGTTCGGTTTCGCAGGACGGTTCCCCGCCGCCAAACGGATCTTCCCAGGTCTCCCAGACCTCCGGGCCAGCGGCCATCTCCTCGTCCGACAGCACGCAAGACTGAAGCGTCGCCTCGATCCGGGTCGAATCCAAGTACTGATTCAGCAAGGTGGGCTTCCCCGCACCCAGAAATCCCGACAGCACGGTGACCGGCAGACGTCGACACTCACGATCCATCGATAATCCCTCCCGAAAAAACAGGTGTCAGAATCCAAGCAAGCCAGTGTCCCAAGGGTCGGTCGCTGCCAAACGGTTCCCGACAACACGTTCGCAACCATGGTCTACGTACCGACGACGACCAGCCGCAGGGTATAGATGCCGCCGATCGTCAAGATCAAAGCACCGCGAAAGTAGTGCCATGGCAGGTGCGAAAAACGGCTGACCCGGTTCCCGAGCCGATCGCCGAAACGCTGCAGCAGCAGACCGACGACCGAAAGCGACAGAGCGATGCCGGCGGCGAACAGAAACACGATCACATACGCCTGGCCCGGCGCACCGGTCGAAAGGCCCGTGAACAGTGCGGCCAGCGCGGACGGACAGGGCAGCAAACCGACCGCGAAACCCAACAAGGCCGTCGTCCGAAACCCCTGCGGCGACCGGAGCGTCGGCGGCTCGGCCAGTTGCGGTTCTACCACCGAGTTGATGCCGCCGAGCGAGACCACCTGGGGATGCGGATCGTGGTGATGGTCCTGGCTGTGTGCATGCTGGCCGCAACCACACGTCGCAGGCCGCCCCCGTCGAGTTTGCACCAACATCCAAATGCCGATCGCGACGACCAACATCGCACTGATCCACTGCAGCACCCGCGACACCTGATGCTCGTGGTGATGATCGCCGATGATCAAGTGATGAGCCAGGTGGACCGAAAACGCGATGGCCAGCAATGACAGCGAATGAGAAACGGCCGTGCTGATCCCCATAACCAGCGGGTGCCAGACACTGCGGCGCGCCCCGACCAGATAGACGAACATGGCCGTCTTGCCATGGCCGGGCTCTAAGGCATGCAGCATGCCCAGCAAAAAGCTCAACCCCAACGTGAGTTCGTACGAGTGATGGTGCATAGGATGTTCGAACCTTGGAACAGGAAATACCCGGCAACAGGCGACAAAACCATCGCCCGCTCACGCTTCGGTCCGACCATCGAATGTGACAAAGCATAGTTTACCGAATCGGCCGAGGCAAGAGAATTAGGAAAGACGGGTAGCGGACCAGCGATCGAGTGACGAAGACGATTCCGAACAGCAGCGTACATGCCAGGACAATCGCGCCGCCACTGGACACTCCCAGATAAAAGGAAGCGTACAAACCGGCTGTGGTGCCCATGGTCGAAAACAGTACCGCGAGCGCGAACATGCGCTGCAACCGCTTGGTCAGCAACGACGCGGTTGCTGCGGGCGTGACCAGCAAGGCAGTGGTCAGCACGACCCCAACCGCCTGGATGGCGGTAACCACCGCCATGGCCAGCAAGATGAGCAGCAAATACCGGATCTTGTCCGCCGATAGTCCGATGACTTGGGCGTGCAGCGGATCGACACTGGTCAACACCAGTTCCTTGTGAAATGCCCACAACGTTCCGACGACGATCAACCCCACCAGCAAGATGCCGACCAGGTCGCCAGTCGATACGCCCAGAATGTTTCCGAACAGGATGTGCGAGAAATCCCGGTAGCTTCTGGTTCGGCTGATCAGGACGATCCCCAGCGCGAACATGCCGGAAAACAACACGCCGATCGCCGTGTCCTCGCGGAGCCGCTCCCGATGACTCAGGCAGCCGATCCCCAGCGCCGTCACCAGCGCAGCAGCCAACGCACCCAAGAACAAATTCCATTGATTCAAGTAGGCGATGACAATACCGGGCAGTGTGGTATGCGCTACCGCATCACCCAAAAAGGCCAAACGTCGCAGCACCACATAAACGCCCAGCAACGAACACGTGGCGCCGACCAGCAAGCCTGCAACCAGGGCCTGGCGCATGAAGCCGTACTGCAACGGTTCGATCACCCACTGCATGAACGATCTCCCATCCGCTGATTTGAAACCGCCGCGGCGATCGTTCGAGCGGGCCTCGGCACAGCATGGGCGACAACCAACGTCTCGAGCTGCTCGACGCGCCCCTCGCGCAAGTGAATGACGGCGTCGAACGATTCGCCCAGCCGCTGGAGATCGTGCGTCGCGGCCAGCACGCTGCCGCCCGCGCGAGCCTCATCCGCCAGAACCTCGGTCACCAGATCACGCGTTGCTTCATCGACAGCGTTCAACGGTTCGTCGAGCAAGAACAGGCGGGCGTCTTGCACGAGAGCACGCGCCAACAACGCACGTTGCTGCTGACCGCCTGACAGATCCGCGATCTGCCGATTCGCCAGATCCGCGATCCCCAGCCGCTGCAAACAACCGTGCACTCGTTGCCAGTCGCGGGCACGTGGCCAGCGAAACCATCCCAGGTGGACGTAGCGGCCCGTCATCACCAGTTCCGCAACCGTGATGGGAAACCGCCAATCCAAGTCGGCTCGTTGCGGCAGGTAGGCCAGGCGATGGTGACATGTGCCGATCGGATCGCCGTACACCCGCACCTCGCCGTACTCGGGACGTAGCAGCCCAGCGATCGTCTTCAAAATCGTGCTCTTGCCAGCTCCGTTCGGACCGACCAACGCAACCCGCTGACCCGCCGTCACCGCAAACGAGACATTCGCCAGGACGGCTGCCCCAGTGCCCGGATAGCGAGTTGTCAGATTCGATACCTGCAGGGGCACCGCGCCCGTGCGGAGTCGGCCGTGCTGGCGCTCTCCGTATGCCCACCGAGGATGTTCGCGACCGCAAGAACTCATTGCAATGCCTCGACGATCGCTTGCACGTTGAACCGCATCATCGACAGATAGTTGGCCCCGGGCGAATCGGCGGGGCCCAGGGCGTCGGTGTATAATGTCGCCACCAACGTGACATCGGCTTCCCGAGCGATCTGTTCGGTTAAACGCGGACTGAGGATGTTTTCGGCAAAGACCGCCGGAACGTTCCTCGAGCGAATCTGCCGGACAACCGCCGCCATTTCGGCGGCTGACGGATCCGCCACTTCGCTGCTGACCGAACCCATTACACTCAGGATCTCGAACCCGTAACGCTCGGCGAAGTAGCCGAACGTATCGTGTGTCGTGACCAAGACACGACGAGCTTCGGGTACCCGAGCCGTTTGTTCCGCGATCCAGGCGTCCAATCGGCGCAACTGCTCCAAGTACCCATCGGCTCGCGCTTCGTAGAACTCAGCATTCGCCGGATCGGCTGTTGCAAGAGAATCAGCGATCACCTGGACCATGGCGATCGCCTGGACGGGATCGTGCCAGACATGCGGATCCTGCTCCTCGATATTACCCAGCGTGCCGATTGGCCGCGGCACGATGGATCGGCTGACGACCACGCGCTGCGCGGACGAGCCGCTGCTTTCAAATAATCTGTCCATCCACGTCTCGAAACCTAATCCGTTCTCGAAAACGATCGCCACCCGCCCCAAGGACACGCTATCCTGGGGGACCGGCTGATAGGTATGAGCATCCCCGCCCGGCCCGACCAGTGTCATTACCTGAACACGCGAACCGCCCACCTGTTGCACCCAATCACCCAAAATGCTGTAGGTCGCCACGACCGACAGACGCCTCTCCTGCAACGGCTGCGGCTGGCTGGGAACTCCGCAGCCACCCCCTATCAGCAAGCTGAACAGGAAACACACTCGGCAACAAAGTCGATTCCATTGCATGGTTCGTTCCGTCGGTTGTCTCGGGTTATCGGCCCGATCGCATCTCAAAAAAAACGGTCTCGAATTCGCTTGACAAAAACTGCTGAATCCTTACTATTCTGCAATCGTATTGCATTTACAAGACGAAGTCAATCAGGGCTTGCGCGGGCCTTCTTTCCTGGCCGCGAACAGAACTCGCCAGGTATTCAACAAGGAGACATTCATGTTCACTGATCGCGAGCGCGTCCCGGTGACCGTTCTGACGGGCTTTCTGGGCTCGGGTAAGACCACGCTCCTGAACCGGATTCTTTCCGAGAATCACGGGAAGAGGATTGCGGTGATCGAAAACGAATTCGGAGAGATCGGTGTCGACAACGATTTGGTGATCGGCGCGGAAGAAGAGATCTTCGAGATGAACAACGGGTGTATCTGCTGCACCGTGCGGGGAGATCTGATCCGGATCTTGGGGAATCTGATGAAACGCCGCGATCGTTTCGACTATATCATGATCGAAACGACGGGCATGGCCGACCCCGGCCCTGTGGCGCAAACGTTTTTTATGGACGACGAGATCCAGGAGTATTTGGCCTTGGATGGCATCGTCACGCTGGTGGACGCCAAGCACGTCGTGCAGCACATCGACGAAAGCGACGAAGTGAAAGAACAGATCGCCTTCGCCGACGTGATCCTGCTGAACAAGGTCGATCTGGTGACGTCCGAGGAACTGGATCGGTTGGAGGCCCGCATCCATAGCATGAATTCGGCCGCGAAGATCTTTCGCACCCAGGACGCCTTGGTCGAGATGGACAAGATCCTGGGATTGGGCGGATTCGACTTGGATCGTGCCTTGGAGGTCGATCCGTCGTTCTTGGAACCCGAGTATCCGTTCGAGTGGAGCGGGCTGTACGTTTTGACGCCGGGCGAGGTTTCCTTGGTCCTGCAGCAAGGCCCTGACCCGTCGATGAATGCTTGCCTGCGCCAGGTCGACCAGGCGACGGACGAGGCGATGCGCGAGGCGGTGGAACCGGCGGTCCTTATCTTCTCCGACGCCCCGTATCCGCTCGAGTCCGGCCATTCTCTCACGCCCGGAAGCTTGCTGTATCAGTTGACGTTGGACGGGACGGAATCGCGTTTCCCGCTGTGCATCAGCCAAGCTGGCCACTACTCGCTGTTCACCGAGCATCATCCCGACGAATTTCAAGCGTATCTTGTAGACGGAACGGGTCATCGGATAGAACCGCTGGTGGTTCGCGAGTACAAGCCGGATCACGAGCATGACGAGACCGTGACTTCCGTCGGGATTACCACGCCGGGTGACTTGGATCCCGAACGGTTCCAGGACTGGCTGCGGAATCTGCTGGCCACGCAAGGGCCTGATATCTTTCGGATGAAGGGGATCCTCAGCCTGCAGGGCATGTCGCAGCGCTTCGTTTTCCAAGGGGTCCACATGCTGTTCGATGGTCGACCTGATCGGCCCTGGGATGGCCAGCCGCGACGCAATTCGCTGATCTTCATTGGCCGGAACCTGGATCGCGAAGCATTGGTAGCAGGATTCAACGCATGTTTGGTATAGGATCGGACCGAAACGCCGATTGTCCGCTGGTGGATCGCTGGGTCTTCGATGTCGGGCAATATATCCTGGATCTGGCCTGGTCGCCGACGGGACGGCAGGTCGCGCTGGTGACGGTCGAGGGACGTATCCTGGTCGTCGATCGGGCGGACGAAGCAGGCGTCTTGCGGGATGTCGGCAGCCACGACCACGGCGCGACTTCGGTGGCTTGGCGAGCGGACGGGGAGGAGTTTGCCACGGCCGGCCAAGACAGCCTGGTCAAGATCTGGGACGCGAACTCGTGGAAACTTAGGCGCCAATTGCCAGCAGGTGCGGACTGGGTCGCCAAAGTGGTTTACCAACCCGGAAAGCAGCGATTGGCGTCCGCGGCTGGCAAATCGCTGCGGATCTGGTCGCCCGATGGCCAAATCGAATACGAATCAGACGATCATGCCAGCACGATTGCAGATATCGGCTGGAACCCGGACGGCAGTGCTGTGGCGGTGGCTGCCTACTTGGGGTTGACGTTGCACGTGCCCGGCCGGCAAGCTCGACCGCGCAAGTATCATTGGAAGGGTTCCAGCCTGGTTCTGGCCTGGAGTCCGAAGTCCAAGTACATCGCTACCGGCGAACAAGATTCCACCGTCCACTTTTGGCACGTCAAGTCCGGCGAAGATTCACAGATGAGCG
>SKVE01000390.1 GCA_007129635.1 Planctomycetaceae bacterium | reverse complement strand
ATATTCCAGTCTTCCAGTATTCCAGTCTTCCAACGGCTGCCTGCTGGCGTTCCGAATTTTGGCAAATTCGGCTACGGGTCAATCGTTGAAATGGCCCAGCAGGCGGCGGCCTTTGTAGATGCAATAGGCCTGGTCGGGACCCGGCGGACGGTCGCTGTCGCCCTGGGCGATCCAGGTGGTCTGCACGTCATCCACCACGGCCACGCCCGTTTGATCGTCCAGCACGGCAGGGGCGACCAGCACCCAGTCGCCGAAGAACAGGCACAGCTTGTGAGGCTGGATCTGCTGGTAGCCTTCATCGTGCAAGCGACGAGCGAGGCGGGCGACCTGAACCTGCTCGGTCTGATGCAGTTGCGAGACGTGGAATTCGTACATCTCCTCGTGTTCCGCGTGCCAGCCGGCAAAGGCGGCGAACATATCGTCGGTGGGCAGTTCGGAAAGATCGCAACCAAAGGCGTAGCAGACCGGGCCAGCGATCCCGACGTTGGTGAACTGCATGTCGCCGAACACGTAGGTAAAGCGGAACAGATGACAATCCACGGCCTCCTCGAAGCCCGGCCAATAGAGGCAGCGGGATTCGATCCAGTCGCAGCCGACCGGCGGAACGCCGATCTGGGAGGGCTGAGCCAGCCAGAACACCAGTTCCCCCTGGGCTCGCGCACGGTCGCTTTGGTACTGCGAGTCGATCTGATCCAGCAGTTCCAGTTCTTCGGCATAGGCCAACACGCGCAACCGGACGATGGGCTCGGCCGCTAACTGGACCAGCATGTCACGGCCTCGCGGTTCGCCCAACCAAGCCAAGGCGCCAGCCGCCTCGGCTCGTAAACGGCGATGACTCAACTGGCTGGCCTGATACAGTTTCCCCGTCACCGACCGGTCGCCGATCAGGGCCAGGGCATCGCACAGCGAGACGGCCAGCGACAGGCCCTCGCTGATCTGATGGCTCCGCTGTTGGATCTCCTGGCTGCTTTGCGGCGGAGTCGATTCCAACTGGCCCAGCCGACCGACCACGCTGCCCAGCAGCGAGGCCAACGCCTGGACATGCTCGGCTGCCGGATGCTGTCCGAAACGGTGGCGTCGCGTCAGGAAGTTGGCCAGGTCCAGGACGCAGACGGCCACCGAGGCGTGCATCAAGGCGTTCAACACGCGAGGAAACAACCATCGCGGGTCGTAGTCGTCATGCTGAAACAAGGGGCTGAGCGCCGCAGCCACCCGAGTCGGGTCGCGTGGGGGATCATCGACCAGCAAATCGGCCAGTTCCAACAAGGCTCGCTGGCCGCGTGAGCCGCTCAGGAGCATCGGCAACAACTCGCGAGCCTCGCTGACCGGCTGCAGATGGCGGTAGACCGCCGCGATCAGGGCCGCCATCGCGTCGTCCAAAAACAACGGCGGACCGGGGCCCGAGCGGCCGAGTATCCGGAGCAGGATCTGCTGAAATGTGGCTGCCAATAAAGTATCGACCGCCGTGTTGTCCGGCGGCGAGCGGTCCAGCAGGCTGGCCAGCAGCATCGTGATCTGTTCGGCACTCGCCTGGGCCAGCCAGGCCGTGCTGGCCCGGACGTCGATCTCTGCAGCCCCGTCCGCATCGGTGTCCTGGTCGGCCAACCGATCCAGGTCGTTCAACAGGTTGATCAGAGGATTGGTCAAGGCGGGTTCCCGACACCAAAGGAACAGGGCGGCCGATCCGGCCGCCCCGCACAACGTCACCGATCACACGGTCGCCGCCATCATGACTCGGCCGGTTCCGCCGCCGAGGCGCCGGGCATTTCCAGCGATTGGCTCTGCAATCCGGCCTTGGCTAAGACCACGTACAGCACGAAACCTACCACGAAAGCTGCCACCGGTGGGACGGGAACTCTTCCGACCAGTCCCGGAATGAAATCGGCGGCACCGACGACAAAGCCGACCACCCAGGAAACCCAACCGGCCGGGTTGAAGCCGGCCCGGGGACCTGCCCACTTCCTGCCGGACAACAGATAATCCGCTGCCATCGCGCCGCACACCGGGCCGAACGATGCGCCGATGATCGTGAACACGCCGACCGCGTTTCCAGCCAAACCGCTGACCGCCAGGATGATGGCCACCAGAGTGCCCAGTCCACACGAGATAATCGGGTTGACCTTGGGCAACGTGGTCTTGAAGCTGTTGGCGGCGATAAAGGACGAAAAACATGCCGGCGGAAAAGCGGCAATCGCCAACAGATACCAGAGCACTGCCGCGGTGTTTTCGCCCATGATGTCAGACATCAAGGCCGTTGCCTGAAGCGCCCCTGGGTCCGTCGCAGTTCCACCACCATGAGCACCCGCCACGATCAGCAGCGCCAGTCCCCCAGCGAAGATGGTCGCTGCCAGGATGCCCACCAAGCCGCCCATTTGAACGTCCTTCGCATCTCGGTTGTTCATGCCAAAGTCAACACCCGCCGCACCAGCGGTGGCGAAGAATCCGACGATGTAGGTGCAAAGCAGTCCGATCACCCCCAGCGAGGTTAAGGCCGCCTTGGTTTGCAGCGTCCCGCCGCCATCCACAGCAATCTCCACTGTCTGACCCGCTTCGACCAGCGCCGAAGCCTGGAAACCACCCAGTCCCCCGACAGTCGCAAAGAACAGCAACAGCAAAATGCATAAAGGAATCAACGGCAGAAATGTGGCGACTCGGGCAACATACTGGATGCCCTTCAGCCCCATAAACGCGGCAGCGATCGCCCAAAGCGTCGCTACCACCGCGTGAGCGAGCGTGCCTGGCCCCTGGCCGAAGGGAGCACAGAGCAGGACTCCGGCAAAGAAGGAATTCACCGCCAGCCATCCGTACTGGAGCAAACCCATTAGGAATCCGGGCATCAAGAAGCCACCGGTGACCCCGTAGGTGGAAGTACCCACAATGTACAACGGTAGACCACTCTGCAAACCGAGCATGCCCGGAACGACGTAGAACAGAAAATGGCAGATCAAGGCGGCGATGACCAACCCCAGCAAGGCCACGCCCAACCCCTGGGCCAACGTACCCCCAGCGAACTCGCTGTAAGGACTGCCCGGCTGCAGCACACTGCCCATGGGAACCTCGTGCCAGAACACGAACCACAGCATGATGCCGGCATACGTCTGGGCCGTGCTCTTATACCAAGGTACCCGACTGGCCAACGGCACGGGTTGCGCCGAGGCGACATAGTCTGGGAGATTCGAAGCCATTAAAGTCCCTCCTGCCAAAAAGAACGCAGGCAACCGCCACCGGTCATGGACATTCCAAGCCACCGCGGCACGGTTGCCGACCAAGTCGTCACGAATGGTTCCGAGTATATCCGCTAGCAAACGCCTGTAAACGGTCCTCAAACTCCGATTCCCGCCATCCAGACCAGATTTTCCGGAAATGCCAAGGATTCTGGTAAAAAAAACGAGCAATGCCCGTGTTTGTCCTTTTGTCTTTTTCGCCTCGGCAGAGCCCAACCTCCCGTTGACTCCTCGGTAGCGTTTTGCTACCAGTAAAAGTATGAGCCAACCTGTAAAGCTTTCCGATGAACTTGTGCTGGATGCTCGACTTACGGCAGAGATCGCCCAGCGATCGATTGCGGGGCAAGTCGAGTACTGGGCGCGGCTTGGCCGTGCGATCGAACCGTTGCTGCAAGGAGCACAAGCGCTGGCGTTATGCCGCGCTGGGGCGACTCGCCCGCTGTCGGAATGCCTGGAGTCGGTGGATTCGCCCGATGGACGTCAGCGTGTGGTCGAGCATCTGGCCAGCCAGCCGTTTCCTCACTACGAACCAGCGCCGGAGGCTCCTGGGTTGCTCGTTCGCATCGAAGCCGATGGAACGCGGACGCGCGGTCGCTTCATCAACCGGCAGTTTCAGGAAGTCGATTGATGGACTTAGCGCCGCTGGACGCCAGAGCAGTTGTCGTGGCCCTCGCGGGCCCCAACGGCGCTGGCAAGACGACGTTCTATCACGCCCACCTTCGACAGACTGGCCTGCCGTTCATCAATCCCGACGTGCTGGCCCGAGAACTGGATCTCGAACCGTACGCGGCGGCTCGGATGGCGGATGTGTTGCGGCGCGAATTCGTGGCGCGCGGAGCAAGCTTCGTTTTCGAAACCGTGTTCTCCGACCCGGTGAGAGATAAACTGTCGTTTCTCCGCGAGACAGCGCGTGCGGGCTACACCGTAGTGCTGTGCTATGTCGGCATTTCAGGGCCGGTTGTCGGTGAAGTCCGTGTCGCGATGCGAGTGTCGCAGGGCGGCCACGACGTGCCTTCGGAAAAACTTCGTTCCCGCTTCCCTCGCACGATCGAGAATCTTCGGGCTGCTATCCGTGAAATACCCCATGTCGTCATCTATGACAACGACGACCTCGTCAGGCCGTACCGGCTGGTCGGGGTGTTCGAGCAGGGACGCTTGCGAACGCTTAACGAACCGGTGCCAGCGTGGCTCGAGCCACTGTTGGCAGGATGAGAACCTGGGCTCTTTCGTACCCCTTAGCACCGTTCGAGAAATAACTGTCCAATGTCCCCTCGCCCCTCGTGGGAGAGGGCAGGGTGAGGGGGCAGAAAGTGCGTCAGTTATTTCTCGAACGGTGCTTAGCCCAATCTATCGCGCGGGATGCAGTATTGGACCCCATGATCATGATCTGTCAAGCTTCCGCTTCGATCACTCGCCGCCAACGATGGGGAACGCCGGCCCAGGCCTGCATGTAGGTAAATTCCAGAGGCGTCGGGATGTACTGGTCTCGGGTGAGGAACAACGGCATGTTCGGCAAGGGGTTGCCGACGCAAAAAGGTTCGACATACGCGGTGATGGGGTGTGTCACGCAATAGGAAACCAGGGTCAGCGGCAGATCGTCGGGCCGTTGGTAGTCGCCGGCCAGCAGCCGGTCCCAAACCGCACCATGCAGACCGTCCGGATCATGGCGTCCGGCGGGCAGTGGGTCGATCACCAGGACGTGAATCCGGTCGCGTAGAGCGGCGGCGATCTTATCGAGAAAAGCATCCAGCGTCCGGCGAGTATGCTTGTTGGCCGGCGAGATGATTTCGATCAAAGCGACGATCTGGTCGCCGGAGCTGTGGCGAATTACCAGTGTCCGCTGCCGCTGCAGGTAAAACGCCAACTCCTCGAACGCCTCTTGTCGAATCCGCACGCGTGGGGGGGCGTCGGCCACGGCGATCGCGCCGCTTTGGCCATCGTCATCCTGCAGCGGAAAACCTGCGACCTCCGACTCGCTTCGTTCCGTTCGCAGCGCGATCACGTCCGGGCCGATGTCGCCCGAACGTTGTTCTCCTAACGCATAGTACGCCGGTGGTAGTAACCCTGCGTTCAACGCTTCCTTCAAGTGCGTGATCCAAGCGTTGTGAAAATCGTGATACGTCCCCGCAATCACGCGAGTCCAGTCGTGCATCGGCATCGCAGCCATCCAACTTGCGGATCTGACCCTCAACTCAATACGTTCCGCCCTAGGCAGATTTCTTTTCCAGATGAACCTGGTTCAGCTTATTGTACAGGGTTTTCAGACTGACGCCCAGTTCCTCGGCGGCGACGGATTTGTTGCCTCCGTGCCGTTCCAGCGATTGATGGATTGCGTGCAGTTCCAGTTCCCGCAACGACAACGGCCCCAATTCGGGCACGCGCGCGGTGCGTGATCCGAACGATTGCGGCAGATGTTTGGGTTGGATCGGTGACGCATCGCACAGGATGGTGGCATGTTCGATCACGTTGGCCAATTCGCGAACGTTGCCGGGCCACGAATGGGCGCACAGCCGATCGAGCGTCTCGGGGCTAAAGACTGGTTGATCGGCGGGCAGCCCCGGGCGGAAGCGGCGGTACAGGTGCTCGGCCAGCTCCGGAATATCCTCGATGCGTGTTCGCAAGGACGGCAGATGGATCTCGAAGGTATTGATGCGATACATCAGATCTTCGCGGAAATCGCCCTCTTCGACCATTTCGACCAGATTGCGATGCGTCGCGCAGATGACGCGGACATCGATCTTTCGCGATTCATTGTCACCGATCCGGCGGATCTCGCCGCTTTCCAACACTCGCAGCAGCTTGGCCTGCAGCGACTTGGGCAGCTCGCCGATCTCGTCCAGGAAGATCGAGCCCCCATCAGCGACTTCGAACAACCCGACTCGCTGTTCATCGGCGCCCGTAAAGGCGCCCTTGCGGTGCCCGAACAATTCGCTCTCGATCAACGTTTCCGGCAGGGCTCCGCAATTGATCGGCACGAACGGCTGATCGACTCGCAAGCTGGACTCGTGCACCGCCCGGGCGACCAGTTCTTTGCCCGTTCCCGTTTCGCCCAGGATCAGTACGGTTGAATTGGTCGGCGCGACTTTGCTGATCAGTCCCCGTACCTGTCGCATGGATTCGTGCGAGCCGACCAGACTTTTTCCGCTTTCGATGCGGTCCAACTGGCTTTTCAGTGCACGGTACTGGTTTTTCAACTCGCGTTTCTGCGCGATGCGGGACAGCAGCGATTCCAGTTCGGCCAGCTTGCACGGTTTGGTCAGATAGTCAAACACGCCCTGGCGCAGCGCCGCGACGGCCGTATCGACGGTCGATTTTCCCGTCAACACAACGGCTTCGGTTTCCGGCGACAGTTCCTTCGCCATTTCGATGACCTGCAGACCGTTCAGCCCCGGCATGTTCAGATCGACCAGCACGCAATCATAGGTATTCCGCTCCAGCGCCGCGGCGGCCGTCAGGCCATCGGGGCAGACCGTCACTTGGTGCCCCATCCGCGGCAGTTCTAAACTCATCAATTCCTGGATCCCCGCCTCGTCGTCCGCGAACAGGATCTTCAGGCGGTCAGGCGACTTTGTTTTTCGTTTCATATAGATATTCCTGTTGAGCCACGAGAGGCAAGGTGACTAGAAAACGCGAGCCGCTGCCGGGACCATCGCTGAACGGCACGATCTCGCCACCGTGGTCCCGGACGATGCCGTAGGTAATCGACAGCCCCAACCCGGTCCCTTGCCCATTTCGGCGACGAGTAAAAAAGGGTTCGAACAGATGTTGCTTGACCTCGTCGGTCATCCCGCACCCATCGTCGCTGACCTCCAGTTCCGCCATGCCGGTGGAGCGCCGCAGTTCGACTCGCACGGTGCCTTGAGCTTCCACGCTGTCCAGCGCGTTGGTGATCAGGTTCAGCACGACTTGCTTGATCTCTTGAGCGTTGACCATCGCCCAGACGGATTCCGGCTGCTGGAACACGATCTGTTTCTCGCGATAGCAGCCCAGGTGGCCGACCATGGCGATCACCCCCTCGACCAAGTCGCCCAGTTCCGTTTCCTGACGCTGGCAATCGCCCAGTCGCGAAAAATCCAGCAGTTGTTCGGTGATCGTTTTGCAGCGAAAGGCTTCGTCCTGGATGCGGCGCAGATAGCGGCGCAACACGTCGATCTCCGGGTTGTGCTGATCGTCGGGCAGACAATCGTCGTCCTGGATAATATCATGCAACCGCGATTCCAGTGCTTCGGCGCAACCGGCCACCGAAGTCAACGGATTGTTGATCTCGTGCGCCACGCCTGCGGCCAGCAATCCCAGGCTGGCCATTTTCTCGCTACGCACGACGGCCTTGGTTCGCTGCCGGACCTGTTCGTCACGTTCGCGAATCTGTTGTGCCAGATCATCGCGAACTCGTTGAAACTGGTCGGTCATCGCATTCATTGCGTCGGCCAGTTCCGCTATTTCGTCTTGCGTGTCCAGGTGGATACGATGGTCGAAATCGCGGGCCACGGCCACGCGGCGCGAGCCATGGACCAGCCTGCGCAGCGGCCGAAAGATGCTGCGATAGATGAAGATCAAGAGGGCGGCGAAGATCACCAGGGAAGCGAAACTGGAAACCCACGTCAACGCGATCCATGTTCGATACTGGCCGCGGACCTCACTCACGATTTCATGCATCCGCTGCTGCAGGTAAAACGGCAGCTTCATCGCGGCGGTATGCGCGTCGACAAGCGCCTCGTCCAACGCCTCGACATACACCCGATTCATCACCCAGGCTTCGTCCGAATTTAGCTGATCTACCCGATGCAACGCGATGCGGATCTCGGCCAGCGCTTGACGCTCGGGCTCTTGCAACGGCATCTCCCAACCCACACACGCATCGCGTTCAAAGGTGTCCAGCCGCTCTTGGTACTTCTGAAGCTTGTCGTTGGCGTCCAGGAAGATCACCCGAAACTGCTCTCGCAGTTCCTGGTTGCAATGCGTCAACCGCCGCAAATCCTCCCGGCGACGAACCTGGTTCAGCACGGCTCGCAATTCTCCGATCTGATAGGACAGTTCCGAGACCAATCGCAGTTCGGCCGCCCGATGATGGCTGATCGATCGAGCCAGTGCGCGATAAGCATAGACGCCACGAAAGCTGCTGAACGCCAAAATGGCGACGATCAGCATCAACATCGCGAGGCCCAAAAACAGCTTATGACGAATCAACCAACGGTGACGCAAGGCGACCTCCCTGTCGCTTCCAGCAAAGTGGACAGCAGTCCCCCGTTCACCACGACGCTGCCGTATTGCTAGCTTCCCTATTTTTTTGGTGCGCGAATCCGCCGCCTGGCGATCGACGAGCCAGCCCTGACGGCGCGAGGGCAGAGTGTAACAACCGAAGGTCGACCGTGACAAGAGCAACGCAGATGCCCCCAGGAACCAGTTCTAACAGGGAGTGCAATCAATGCCATTCGGTTGGGTCT
>SKVE01000527.1 GCA_007129635.1 Planctomycetaceae bacterium | reverse complement strand
CGCGGCCTTCATCATGGTCGAGTTCACGGGCATTCCCTACATCAACATCATCACGCATGCCCTGATTCCTGCCCTTCTCTATTTTCTTGCCGTCTTCATCATGGTCACCCTCGAGGCCTACAGGCTTGGCCTGCGCAGTACTGATGATGGCCTTCCGGGGCTGTTTGCGCTGATGCTCAGGCGCGGATATCTTCTCGTGCCACTGATCGTGATGATCGTCTACTTGGCGCAGGGTTACACGCCGTCCCGTGCCGCCTTCGCGGCAGTTGTATCGTTGACCGTCCTGACCTTCATTTTTGACCCGATAAACCGGGCCAATTTCGTCGAAGTAGTGAAGACCGCGCTGATCCATGCACCGCGCGTCATCGGTCCGGTCACTGTAGCCTGTGCGTGTGGCGGCATCATCGTCGGTGTTGTCATCATGACCGGGCTAGGCCAGAAACTCAGCGGCGCGGTGATCACCCTTGCGGGAGGAATGTTGCTTCCCACGCTGCTGCTGACGGCAATCGTCTCGGTCGTGCTTGGGATGGGGATGCCGACATCCGGCGCCTACATCATCATGGCGTCACTACTTGCCCCGGCGATCGTCGGCTACGGTGTGCCGCTCATCGCCGCGCACATGTTCCTGCTCTATTGCGCCGCGATGTCGGCGATCACGCCGCCGGTTGCGATTGCATCCTATGCCGCGGCTGGAGTTGCAAATGCCAACCCTTGGCGGACCAGCCTCTCCGCCTTGAGACTTGCATCGAGCGTGTTCATGATCCCCTTCCTGTTCGTTTACGGGCCCGAGCTACTCCTGGTCGGCGATCCGCTTGACATCGTCGTCGCGATCGCAACGGCGGTCATCGGGATTGGTGCGCTTTCCGTTGCCATTATCGGCTGGGCTGGCAGCACACTGCCGATGATCCTGCGCTTGGGCACCGCAGCCGGTGCGCTCGGGCTGGTCGCCCCAGGCTGGACGAGCAATCTGGGAGGCGTCGTCATTGTGGGCGTAATGTTGGGCCTGCACCATATCCGCAACAAGTTGCGGCAAGCTTAGTCATCAAAAAGGAACCGGAGGGCCGGCCCTCGACCGGCGTAACTCCAAGGAGAAGAAAACGTGCAGAAGTACTCAGTAGGCATCGACATCGGCGGCACCTTTACGGATATCGTGATGCAGAACGCAGACGGGTCCGAACGCCATGTCCACAAGATACTGACGACCAAGAGCGATCCTGCCGACGCGGTCATCGAGGGGTTCGGGCGGCTTCTGAACGAGACCGGAATCGAACCATCCCGGATTTCGCGCGTAGTGCATGCAACCACGCTGTTTACCAATGCGCTGATCGAACGCAAAGGCGTCGCAACGGGTCTGTTGACCACCAGTGGGTTCGGCGATCTGCTCGAGATCGGGCGCGAGCGAAAATACGACCTCTACGACTTGTATCAGCGTAAGCCGGCGCCGCTGGTCCCGCGCGCGCACTGTATCGAGATCGACGAACGTCTCGCGCCCGATGGCACCGTAGAGATCGAATTGAATATCGACGCCGTCGCGACCGCGGTTGCGGAGCTTGTGGAGCAAGGCGTCGAGGCAATCGCCATCATGTTTCTTCACGCCTTTGCCAATCCTGAGCATGAGCGGCGCGCTGCAGCCTGGATCCGTGAGCGTCACCCCGAAGTATTCGTATCGGTGTCGACCGAAGTCTCCCCCATCATAAGGGAATACGAGCGCCTCTCGACCACAGTCGCCAACGCCTATATCGGGCCGCTCGCCGAGGCCTATCTCGATGATCTCTCTTTCCGAATCCAAGAGTTGGGGATCGATACGCCGTTCTTCATCATGACATCGAACGGCGGCGTAAACTCGGTCGCAGAGGCCAAGCGGATACCGGTGCAATTGCTCGAATCCGGGCCTGCTGCCGGAGCGCTGGCGGGAGCACATTTCGGCGCGATTGAAGGCGCCGAGCAAGTTCTTGCATTCGACATGGGCGGCACAACCGCCAAGCTGTGCATTATCGACCGCGGCGAGCCGGTCATTGCCCACAGCTTCGAAGCCTCGCGTGAGAAGCGCTTCCGTGACGGCAGCGGCCTCCCGATCTCCATTTCCACGGTGGAACTGATCGAGATCGGAGCCGGCGGAGGCAGCATTGCCACCACCGACCAAATGGGCCTCATCAAGGTTGGCCCACGGAGTGCCGGGGCCGAGCCCGGTCCGGCCTGCTACGGACGCGGTGGGACCGAGCCGACGGTGACCGATGCGAATCTCTCCATCGGCACCCTGAATCCCGAGTATTTCCTTGGCGGTGCCATGACCATTGATCGCCAGGCTTCGGACGCGGCGCTCGTAGATCTGGGCCTCGCGGTTGCGCTCGATGTAAGCAGGGTGGCAACCGGGGTGCTTGAAATCGTTACCGAAAGCATGGCAAGCGCGGCGCGGGTCCACACTGCAGAACGAGCCTATGATCCACGCTCCTGCACGCTTCTGGCCACTGGAGGGGCGGGGCCGCTTCACGCCTTCGCAATTGCCAGAAAGCTCGGAATCCGGTCGCTAGTCTGCCCCCCCTGTGCTGGCGTTGGCTCGGCGGTCGGGCTTCTGATGGCACCGGCGCGCGCAGACCGCTCCACAACCTTCCCCGGCCAAACCGACACCATCGATATCGGCAAGCTGGAACGCGCCTTCGAAGATCTCGAGCGCGATGCGCGGGCGATCGTCCTGGAAGCAGGAGGCATTGAGCAAGGCATCGAGATCCGTCGCCACATCGACATGCGATATGTCGGCCAAGGCTTCGAGCTGACGGTGCCAATCGCGGCCTCCAACGGCCTGGATGGGGCTGAGCTCAGAGCGGCTTTCGAACGCGTCTATGACGAGACCTTCCAACGAATTCTGCCGCAGTCCAGCGTGGAGCTTGTCAATCTGCGCGTCACCGTGCTCGCCCCGGTGACTGAGGATGACATGGGCGCGCAGACCGAGTCGAAAGCGCCCGCAGCGGCCGACCCCAGCAGCGGCCGACGCCCGGTCTGGTTTGGCCCCGAAGGTGCAACCGATACCGCCGTCTACAGCCGATACGACCTTCCGTTCGACCAGGTGTTCGACGGTCCCGCCATCGTCGAGGAGGCTGAGACCACCATCCTGATCGGGCCCAGCAGCCGTTTCGTGCGACGCTCCAACGGAAATGTCGTTGTCACGCTTGACTGACACACAGAAAACAAGAGGGAACCGGAACCCATGGCTCAGACACTTGACGCGGTCACGGTGGAGGCACAGTGGACTCGTCTCATTTCCGTAGCGGACGAGGCGGCTGCGGCGCTCGTGCGAACGTCATTCTCTACCTTGGTACGAGAATCCCACGATTTCTCCTGTGTGCTGACCGACCCTGCTGGGCGTTCGCTGGCCCAGGCCACCAAGAGCATTCCGTCGTTCATCGGCACGCTGCCGCGAAGCGTGCGGGCATTTCTGAACGTCTATCCGCTCGACCAGCTTTCTCCCGGTGATGTCGTGATCACCAACGATATCTATGACGGTACTGGGCATTTGCCCGATATCACGGTTGCCAAGCCCATCTTTCGCAAAGGGATTATCGTGGGCATCGCCGCCAGTACGGCCCACGCCCCTGATATTGGGGGCAAGATCCGCTCGCCGGAGCCCCGCGAAGTCTTCGAGGAAGGCTTTCAGATACCGATCATGAAGCTGATGAACGCCGGCCAACCGGACGAGACGCTCATAAAACTTCTGCGTAAGAATGTCCGCGTGCCCGACCAGACGATTGGCGATCTCTGGGCCCAGCTCTCGGCGCTCGATCTCATGGAGCGTCGCACCTTGCGCATGATGGACGATTACGGGCTCGACACGCTTGAGGCCTTGGCCGCAGAAATCCACGGGCGCAGTGAAGGTGCGATGCGTGCCGCCATTTCTGCGCTTCCGGATGGGATCTATCGCGAGTCGCTGCAAACCGATGGCCTCCAGCTTCCGGTAACGCTCGCGATGAGCATTTCGATCAAGGGCGACGAGATCGAGGTCGATCTCGAAGGGTCTTCGCCACAGGTGGATCGGGCGATCAACGTCGCCTACTGCTACACCTATGCAATGGTGATGTACGGGCTCAAATGCGCGATCTGCCCGGACGTGCCGAACAACGAAGGCAGCTTCAATCCGATTACTGTCATCTCTCCCGAGGGCAGTATCGTGAACCCGAAGTTTCCCGCTGCCGGGGGCTCGCGCCTTCTTGTCGGCCACTATCTTCCGGCATTGGTAATGAAGTGTCTGGGTGGCATTGCTCCCGATGCGGTCATTGCAGCCTGCGGTTCGCCCTTGTGGGGGATGAATCAGTCGGGCACCGATGAAGCTGGGAGGCCCTATGCCAACATGCTGTTCTACAACGGTGGCATGGGGGCGAGTTCAGCCGGAGACGGTGAAACCTGCCTCAGCTGGCCCTCCAATGTCTCATCCACCTCCATCGAGGTCACGGAGCATATATCGCCGCTCAGGGTCACTCAGAAGCGTATTGTCCGCGGAAGCGGGGGGGCGGGGCACCACAGCGGCGGCAATGGCCAACAGATCAGCTTCGTCAGCCGCGCTCGCGACAAGGTTGCGGTTTCATTCCTGGCCGAACGGACCCGAATTCCCGCCGATGGCATCGCTGGCGGGGAAGCGGGAAAGCTAGGGAAAGTCCTGATTAACGGTGAAGCGGTGGACCCCAAGAGCCAATATGTGATCGAGCCCGGGACCACCATCGATCTCGTTACGCCGGGCGGTGGCGGCTGGGGAAAAGTCGGTTCATAACTTGCCAAGCACTGTCAGGCTCAGGGCCGAGGCCCGAGACCGGCAGAGAAAGGACAGCATGCAGATCTCGGATCGGTTGGCCCGCCTCAAGGCCCCTGCGATCAGAGTTATTGCCGAAAGGGCGGGCGAGCTTGCGGCAAGCGGTGTCGATGTCGTCTCCATGTCGGCGGGTGAGCCCGATTTCACCACGCCGCAGGCGATAATTGATGCAGCGAGCGCGGCGGCCACACGCGGAGAGACGCATTATTCGCCCGCTGCCGGGATCAAGCCGCTCCGCGAGGAGGTAGCTCAGTATTACCGGACCCGCTTCGGGCTCGAGTTCGCACCCGAGCAGGTAATCATCGGTAACGGCGCAAAGCCGCTTCTGTATGAAACGCTGGCGGCTCTGGTCAATCCTGGCGACGAAGTCATCGTCATCGCCCCGGCATGGGTCAGCTATTTCGAACAGATCAGGCTTTGCGAGGGGACCCCGGTTGTAGTGGAAACCACGCCAAGCGCCCATGACCTAGATCTCGATGCGATCCGTGCAGCCATCACCGAGCGGACTGTGGCCGTCATCCTCAACGCGCCGAACAATCCCACCGGCAAGATCTATTCTGATGATCGCGTGGTTGATCTGTGCCGGCTGTCAATCGAACACGGCTTCACCATCATCAACGACGAGGTCTATGAGCGCATTACCTTTGGAGGCCGCGCATATCGCAACCCCCTGTGCTTGTGTCCCGATGCGGCCGAGCATCTCGTTTCGATCAATTCAGTCAGCAAGACGTTCGCGATGACAGGGTGGCGTGTCGGTTACGCGCTTGCCCCCTTGCCGCTGATCAAGAAGATCACGGCGCTGCAAGGCCACATCATATCCGGCGCCCCGAGCCCGGCCCAATGGGCTGCACTGGCCGCCATCAAGAACGGGGGCGATGACGTTACGCGAATGTGCGACGCGTATGAGGAGCGCCTGGCGCTGATCTCACAATCGCTGACGGCGATGCCGCTGGTGCGCTACACGCCGCCCGATGGTACGTTCTACGCATTTGTCGATATCCGCGAGGTCATCGGACGAACGGTGCGCGGCGAGGAAATCACCGATGATGTCGGCTTCTGTGAGGCGCTGCTGGAGGTCGAGCAGGTTGCCATTGTTCCCGGAACGGCCTTTCTCGCACCAGGCTTTGTCCGCTTGTCCTTCGCCACCGGGCACGAGCGCCTTGAAGCCGGTCTGTCACGTCTGCACCGCTTTCTGGCGCAGATCTCCGAACCATGAACGCATTCTTGCAAGCGACGCACGATCAGGAGGTACATCCAATGGCAAATACTCTCGGTATCGACTTTCCCTGCCCCGTGCGCCGCATCGGCGAGGGTCACAAGCACCATTTTTTCGGGTATTACAACAAGAGCATCTGGGATCCGAGCGGCCGCTACATGCTTGCGCTTGAGGTCGACAGAATGACTGGAGATCTGACGGGAAAGGAGCCGGCGACTGTCGGCTATTTCGATCTCGAGAATGAAGAAATCTTCCACCCGATCGATACGACGACTACCTGGAACTGGCAGATGGGCAACCAGCTGCAGTGGCTCACGGGCGATCAGGGACGCAGGATCATCCATAATCTTCGCGCCGATCCGGGCGCCGCACAAGGCCCGTATCCGGATTTTCGATCCCGCATAACGAATCTTGATACTGGAGAGTCACGAACCCTTCCGCTGCCGGTCTATGTCGTCGCCCCGAATGGCCAGTACGCGCTGTGCGTGTCTTATTCGCGCTTCATGGTCACACACAAGACGATCGGGTATGCGGCCAGCACATCCGAACCCGAGCTCGAGCGCGCACCCGCCGATGACGGAATCTACCGGATGGACCTGGAAACCGGCGCTTACGAACTGGTGCTCAGCCTGCATGCGTTGACCCGCTTCGAGGCCGTCAGATCGATGGAAAACGCGATCCATTGGGTAACCCATTTGGAGATCAACCCGTCTTCGTCACGCGTCTTGTTTATCCACCGCTGGACGGAGCGGGTCGAAGACGAAACCTGTTTTCTGCACCGCCTGTTCACGATGAACCCGGACGGCAGTGGCCTTCGGCTGCTCGAGTGCACTGACCACCCCCTGCCGCAGCTTGCGGAAGATTTCGACCCCGATGCGGTGGGCACCTTCGACTACGAGAAATCAGAGTATCAGATTTCCCATCCGATCTGGGCCAACGATCGAGAGGTGATCGTCTGGGGCCCCCACAATGGCGCGATCCACTATCACCTTTATGACGATGCGGCCGGAACCGTGAAAGTTGTGGGGGCCGACTGCCTAACCGAGAACGGACACATGACTTTTTCTTCGGATGATCGCTGGCTCTTGTCCGACACCTATCCCGACGCGACGACCAATGAGCGGCTGTTGATCCTTTACAACATGGAGACAGGCAATCGCTACAATGTCGGCAGCTTCTATACACCACCCGATCTGGGCAAGCACAACCGGTGCGACCTTCATCCCCGCTGGCACCCGGATGATGGGCAGGTGTGCATCGACTCGGTACATGAGGGCGAGCGCCAGCTCTATATCGTCGATGTGTCGTCTCTCACCCGAAGTTAAACCATGCTTCGCAAAGCCCGCGCGATCGGTGGTGTCGCGCTTGGCATTGTGACACGCACGGACGGACGTGCAGGACAACGCCACCATCGGGACCATACTGCAAACCCCTAAAGAGGGTTCTAGATCAGAAAACAAGGGACGGAAAGAAGATGGAAAAACAGGCACTCAAAGGGGTAATTGCGGCCATTGTCACACCGGTCGGAAGAGATGGCCAGCCAGACCATGAACGATTTACCTCCCATGCCAGGTGGTTGCTCGATAACGGTTGTGACGCACTAAACGTGCTGGGGACTACGGGCGAGGCGACATCGTTTTCCGCCGATGCCCGCCGCGAGTTGATGGTGCATGCTGCCGAAACGCTCCCCACCGAGCGACTGATGGTGGGCACTGGATGTCCCGATCTGCAGACGACTGTTTCCTTGACCGCGCACGCTGCGAAGTGTGGATTTGCCGCCGCTCTGGTGTTGCCTCCGTTCTATTACAAGGGTGTCAGCGATGCCGGGCTGTTTTCGTATTTCTCGGAATTGGTCGCAGCAACGCAGGATACACTGATCCCGATCTATCTATACAACTTTCCGGCGATGACCGGGCTTGTATTCTCGCCAGAAGTCGCCAAGCAGTTGCACGATACCTTCCCTCATCGGATCGTGGGCGCCAAGGACAGTTCCGGGGATCTCGAATATGCACGCAAGCTTGCGTCAATTGACGGCTTCGGGGTGTTCCCAAGCGATGAATCGACACTTGCCGAGGCCAAGGCGAGCGGCTTTGTCGGCTGCATTTCCGCGACCGTCAACCTGTCTGCTCCAATTGCGGCGCAACTCTGGCAGCGGCCGCAGGATGCCGGGCTCCAGCAACGGGTCAAGCGCCTTCGCGCCGCAATTTCCGCGCTGCCCCTGATCCCGGCGGTGAAATGCATGGTCGGCAGGTTGCACTCGGATACGCGTTTCGAGGGCTTGCTTTCTCCTCTGATGCCGTTGTCGAAAGAGGAGCAAGACACGCTGCCCAATTTTCCCCGTGACAGCGCCTGATATTGTGCTTCTGGACCGCCAAGTCATCGTTGGCTTTTCAATCCCGTTGTGAAGGTCTGATTTAGTGTCCTACGACGATGTGGAGAACGTCCGATCCCGGTCCCCTCCCCTCCGCCACTATATCTCATAACATCTTGTTTTTGCGGCAATTTTTTCGTAACGAGCGGCGCAACCCAACCACCCACCCAACCACTACAAAAGTACTTGAAGCCCATAGCTGAATCGCCGTTATATCCTGAAGCGGACGATGTCGGGCGAGCGAACCTACGCCCTCTCGCCGAAGCGCGCGAGCGGCGGAATTATTTGT
>SKVE01000660.1 GCA_007129635.1 Planctomycetaceae bacterium | reverse complement strand
TCGACAGCCCTGCCGGCCAAAGTCGCCGAAACGGACACCATGACCGTCTGGTCGGTCCGCTGGCCCGTCCTCGGACCGCTCACGGGCGAAGGGCTATTGCTGGAGCCAAAGACGGCGGTGCGAGCCTGCGTGGTCGCGCTGCCCGATGCGGATCACAGCCCCGAACAATTGGTCGGCCTGCTACCCGGATTAGACGCCCCAAACCACTATGCACGGCGACTGGTCGAAAACGGTTGCCGAGTGCCGGTGCCCACGTTGATCGATCGGCGGGACGAGTCTTCGGGCAACGAGCTGGTCGGACGGTTCACCAACCAGCCGCACCGCGAATGGATTCATCGTCAAGCGTTCCAGATGGGCCGGCATGTGATCGGTTACGAGGTCCAGAAAGTGCTGGCCGCTGTCGATTGGTTTCTGCATGACAGCCGACAACAAGACTCGGCTGCGCCGACGCCCATCGGTGTTGCCGGTTATGGCGAAGGAGGGCTGATCGCGATGGTGGCCGCAGCCCTTGATCCGCGGATCGATGCGGCGTGGGTCAGCGGCTACTTCCAACCGCGTGAATCGTTATGGCAAGAACCGATCTATCGGAACGTGTGGGGGTTGCTGACGGAATTCGGTGATGCCGAAATTGCCAGCCTGATCGTGCCGCGATCGCTGGTGATCGAATACAGCCGACCTCCGTCGATCGACGGACCACCTCCGCTGCGCCTGGGGCGCAGCGGCGCCGCGCCTGGTAGGATCGAAACGCCGGATTTGGCACCGGTCCGCCAGGAGTACCAGCGAGCCCAAGCGCTGGTCGGCCGGGCGATGGCCGATTCCATCCGATTGGTACACGGCGACGATGGCCAGACGATCGGGCCGGGATCCGAGGTGGCGCTCAGCCAGTGGCTCCAGACATTGGTCGGCGACGCAACGCTGCAGCCGGCAGGACCCGCGCCGCAAGCGGCCGACCGGCCGTTCGATGTCGACGGCAGGCAACAGCGTCAGGTACGGCAGATGGAAGACCACACGCAACGGCTGATGGAACTCAGCCCTTTCGCCCGCGCCGATTTCTTCTGGAAGCCCGTGCGCCAGCGAGCGGGAAAACAAACGGATCCATCCTATCCGCAGCGGTGGGACGAGGCCGTGCAGCCGCTGCGCGAGTATTTCCATGATCGGGTGATCGGTCGTTTGCCCGAGCCTTCGATGCCCTTCGGAGCGCGTACCCGCAAGATCCGGGACCAGCAGCGGTGGACCGGTTATTTGGTCGTGCTGGACGTGTGGCCCGGCGTGATCTCGTGGGGCTATCTGTTGGTGCCCAAGGATCTGGATTGGGCAGGCGGCGAGCGGCGTCCGGTGGTCGTCTGCCAGCATGGGCTTGGGGGACTGCCGGAATCCACGATCGATCCGGAAAGCCGAGCGTATCGCGCCTATGCAGCGAAATTGGCCGAGCAGGGTTTCATCGTCTATTCGCCGTACAATCCCAACGCGGTCCACGGCGGCGATCGGTTCCGCGTATTGCAGCGGATGGCCAATCCAACCGGCTGTTCCATCTTTTCGATCATCATCGGCCAGCATCAGCGCATCTTACAATGGTTGGCCCAGTTGCCCATGGTCGATCCGGATCGCATCGCCTTGTACGGGCTGTCCTACGGTGGAAAGACCGCGATGCGAGTTCCGGCGGTACTGGACGGTTACGCGCTGTCGATCTGCTCGGGGGATTTCAACGAGTGGATTCGCAAGATCGTCACCCCGTACGCCACCACCGGCGTCGCAGCCGATTCGCAGCGGTTCAGCAGCTACATGTTCACGGCAGAGTACGAGATCATGGAATTCGATCTGGGCCATACGTTCAACTATGCCGAGATGGCTGCGATGATCGCCCCACGACCGTTCATGGTCGAGCGGGGCCACCGCGACCTGGTCGCCTCGGATGAATGGGCGGCCTTCGAATATGCCGCCGTACGCCGCCACTACGCCGACCTGGGAATCCCCGAACGCACCGAGATCGAATTCTTCGACGACGGACACGTGATCCATGCTCAGAGAACCGTCCGCTTCCTGCAACGCCACCTGAACTGGCCGAAGGAAGGCCCAATCCCATAGTCCACCGGCAACTACCGTGAACCGAACCCGTCCACTTCCTGGTTCAGATCGACGCGCCATCGATCCCGCCTGCTCGTGGAACCTGTCGTCGCTTGACATCCGCTACCCACGGCAAACGCACACTAAGCACCGGTCGAGAAATAACTGACGCATTTTCTGCCCCCTCACCCTGCCCTCTCCCACGAGGGGCGAGGGACATTGGACAGTTATTTCTCGAACGGTGCTAAGGAGAATATATAATCGCCGTGGCCGTTAATGATCTGCGATGCAATCACGAATGGATTCGACTTCCGTTTCGATGACTTCGAGCATCGGGTGAGGCCTCCTGTGGATGGTGGATGGTGAGTCAACCCAACCAATAGAGCAGAAGTCTCTCTCGCTAGCAACTCAGCCCAGGCTACCAGGCTTAACCAGAGTGCGCGTCCGCCCTGCGTGCGCCCCCGGCCTCGGAGATGCCGGACCACGTGGCCGCGTCTCTCCGAGACGCGGAACCCGATACCTCAACCGCCAGACCAACCACAGCAAGGGCCAGAGCCCAAACAGGAAGACCCAGGTGAACTTGGTCAACTGGGCCAGCCCCAAGACCACTCCGGCTGCCGACGCCCCACGCTCGCGCGGATCGGCGGGAACCCCCGGCCATTCGATCTGCAGAGCGTACGGCAGGACGGGCAAAGCCGCCACCATCCGCACCAGCGAAGGATTCACCCGGTACAGATCGAACTGCCCCAACTGCCAGTGGCTGATCCCTGCCGGCAGATGCCCCCACTCGTCCCGCGTCGGACCTGTGTTTCAGGATCTGTGGTGGTGCCACTATGGGAACCACGTGACTGGTTTGCACCGAGGTCCGGCAGTCCCAGATCGCGGCGGACGCGATTGGCCTGTTCGACACGGATGTGGTAGATGGTTACCGTATAGCCGACCGTCGTGGTTGGCTGGCAGGGATCCAAAGCTCAGGACAATCAGAAACGAAGCAACTTCTGTAAGTTTTAAGTCAAGACCTGGCCCCGTGCATTTGGGGGGCCTGCGGTTTCAGGGGCTATTCTTCCATGGTCGACCGCGGATCGCAAGGTGGATTCGAGTCCCAAGTGCTTCGCGGTCGACGGTCCCCACAAGTCTCTTCGGTCGCGCAACCGCGCAACAAAAACGACAGTATGCAACACTGCCCATACGTCGTGTCAAGACCAAGTTTTCAACGGGCCAGAGTGTGCCTGCTATTTTGGAATGGAACAATTTATTCCTGCGCAGTCGCTTAGTGATCCCCCGGATCCGTCACTCCCAGATCCTGACCTCTTGTTGCCCGTCGGATCGAGCCCAGGCGCGGTACATGCCGTCGGTCGTGTATCGGCTGACAATGTTGCCCGTAGCGTCGATGCCGATAATACCGCCGGCACGCGGAGGCAGTCGTTCTTTCAGCACCAGTTCAGCCGCCTGGTCCAGCGACTTGCCTCCGTGCTCGATCAAGGCCGAGATCTGAAAGGCCACCGCATGGCGGATGAATTCCTCGCCGATCCCCGTGCCGGAGATGCCGCACGTGGCGTTGTTCGCATAGGTGCCGGCGCCGATGATCGGCGAGTCTCCGATCCGGCCCGCACGCTTGTTGGTCAACCCGCCGGTCGACGTACCCGCAGCCAGGTTGCCGTCCCGGTCCAGTGCCACGCAGCCGACCGTCCCGTAGCGCTGATCCTCGGGGGGCAAAGCCGAGTTCTTCAGCGGTTCTGCCTGCTGTCGGTCTCGCTCGCGCTGCTGAGCTTGCTGCAGTTGCTGACGACGAAAATCCGTGGAGAAAAACTCGTTGGGCACCGGTTCCAAACCCATCTGGTCAGCGAATTGATCCGCGCCGGGGCCGGCCAACAACACGTGCCGAGTCTTTTCCATCACCAGACGGGCTGCCGTGATCGGGTGCCGGATCGTGGTGACTCCGGCCACCGCGCCACACGCGAAGGTTCGACCGTCCATCAGCGACGCGTCCAGCTCGTGAGTCCCTGCGTGGGTGAAGACGGCACCACGCCCGGCATTGAACATCGGCGCGTCCTCCAACGCACGAATCACCTGCTCGACCGCATCCAGACTCGTACCACCTTGGTCCAGGATGCTGACCCCACGGCGCATAGCGTCGCGCAGCGCCGCCCGATGCGCCTGGATCACCTCTTGCGGTTGATCCCGAGGGATGGTACCGGCGCCTCCGTGCAAGACGATCGCCCATCGCGGTCGCTTCTCCGATGCAACTTTCGTGGCGGATGAAGCTTGGTTCATGTCCGTCGTCTTTCCGTCAGCGGCACCGCGTCCCGCTTCTTCCCCTATCGCGGGTGGGCCTGCCAGAACAAGCAAGCCAACCGTCAAACAACCCAGCCATTCGAATCGCATGATCCCACAACGCCTCCCTCTTCGAGTAAAACGGAATGCATTCCGTTTCCAGCCCCCCAATGCTAAGGTTCCAAGCTATTCACCCCACAAACGACCGCCGATCCCGATTAGCTGCTATGTTGGATCAGCAGGATCTCGTCCTCTTGGATCACGTATTCCTTGTGTTCTTTGCGCATCAGGTTGTGCGCCTTGATCTCGCGTTCGCTGCCCAGTCGGATCAAGTCGTCGCACGTCATGACTTCGGCTCGAATGAAACCCCGAGCCAGATCCGTATGGATCCCCGCAGCCGCCTCGACCGCCGTCCCAGCCTGGCGGATCAGCCACGTACGCACTTCGCGGTCGCCCGCCGTAAAAAACAGCATCTGCCCGGACGCCGCAGTCATCTGCTGCAACAGCCCGTCGCGGTCGAACACGGTCACGCCCATCTCCTGGCAAAACGCCTCGCGCTCGTCAGGAGCCGCTTCCGATAACTCGAGCTGCAGCCGCAGCGGGATCGCCACCAAGGGTGCTGCGGACGATGAGGCGGTCTGGAAGCGTTCCAATTCCGTATCGTCGTCTGCGGCGTTGATGATCACCATCCTCGGTTTGTCGCTGAACAACTGGAACGATCGGATCACCCGTTCCTGTTCCGGCGTCAGCTCCAGACCATGCAACGAACGGCCCTCGTCCAGTATCGTGTGCAACGGCTGCAAAGCCTCCAGTTCCTTTTGCAGTTCGTCCCGGTTGGGACGCGGGCGTTTGATCTGGTCGTGCAGACGTTCGATGCGTCCGGACACGATGTCCAGATCGGCGATCAATAGATCGTCCTCGAAGTTGGTCAGGTCCGCCAGCGGATCGTTGCCGTCAAACGCCGCGACCACCACGACCAGGCAACCGGCCTCGCGGATCAACGCCAACCGCGATGCGGTCCCTTCGTGCGAACGGCTCAGCCCGGGCGTGTCCACCATCTCCAACGCCGCTTGGGTAACCTTTTTCGGTTTGTAAATCTCGCACAACGGGGCGACGCGAGGATCGGGCACGGTCGCCATCGCGGATTGAGCCTGATGAGCGTGGGCCGGATTGGGCTCCACCCCCGTCAGCCAATGAAAAAGGGTGCTCTTGCCCGAGCCCTGATAGCCAACGATTCCGATCTTCATCCCCGATCCTCTGGTTCCCACACGATAAAGTCCTGATTCCGATCGTGGACAACTTACTGATTGTTGCCCGCATCGACAAGCGGTCAACGATATTCCCTGCAGTTGCCCGCGTTCCTTATTCGACCAGCGTGTAAATGGCATCCGGGGGCAGATGGATGGCCAGTCCGGGGCTCCAAGCCTGGGTCGATGCCTGCCGCTGGGTGGGGTAGCCGTTCTCGTCCAAGATGTGGGCCGTCTTGCCCGCAGCACCGCGGATGGCGACCCGCATGTCGATTCGCTCGACGTTCAACGGATATCCGCCCAGGTTCGTGATCCGCTGGTATTCGCCCTGCGGCTGCGTCTCGAATCCGTAGGGCTGGTCCCAAGTGGCCGTCTGCACCAAAATCCGCGAGCTGGCTCTGAGCGGTTGGTCGTCCAGCGATACGACGAGAATAGTACCGTAACGATTGCCTACCTCGATGATCACGTCACTCAGAGCGATCCGACCGGCTTCCTTCAAAAAGCCGGTAGCCCCCTGAGCACGAGGCGTATCGACGGTGACAACGCCTTGGCCAAAATCCCATGCCAGTTCACCCGTCATGCTGCGAACCACGTTCGTGTCCGTGTCGATGTAGCCGGCCAGATCCACGATCTGCGTTTTCCCCGGCCCATCCACGAATTCCTGCCGGACCGGGCCGACGAAAAACGCTTTCGGGTCCAACGGGTAATCTCCCGCAAGCTCCGCGCCTTCCAATTCGCCGATCTTCGCGACCCACAACAAATCCCTGCCGCCGGCGGCCCATAACTTGGTGCCCTTCATCGCGTAGGCGTCGGCCAGAGAAACCGTCTCGAGCACGGCGGGTGTTTCAGGCTCGGTCACATCGCCTCGCCGAAACATCAGCGCGGTGGCCGGGAATTGCCCCAGAACCGTCGGATTGTTCAGATCCCAAACGCTCATGGTGTGCTGCCAATCGGAGGAATCCAGGGCGAAAAAGTTCCATCCGTCGACACCCATCATCCGCGCGTAGGTCGCCACCAAGAAGGGCCATTCCGCGCGATAGCGGAGCGGACGCTCCCAGTTGTTCTCCGTCACCATGAACGGATGTCCTTCGATCAATGGCGTCAGCAGCGGCCCCGGAGTCGCGGGCGGCTTCAATGACGATGCGTATCGGAACGTGTCGCCTTCGTCTACCGAGTAGAATCGGGGATTGCCTTCCTTGGCGTATTCGGGCCCGAAGTACTCGTTCCGCAACACAACGTCCGTGGCAGCGTAGGTGTAGCGATCCAATCCACCCAGCACCTTGCCGTCGGCCGTCTTCCAGTTGCTGCCGGAGATCATCTGCCCGAGCCCGACTTCGTCCCGCAGATCCCGTCGCATGGTCTGGTAAAAGCCGACCGTGGACTCGATCATCCATTGCAGTTGGTCGGCGGCGCGGCCGGGCACTCGCTGGTTGACGGCCCAACCGGCCGAAGTCAGATGCCCCGCCGAGTACAGCCCGACGCGACCTTCTGATAGATGATCGGTCGTTCGCACGTTCGGCGAGCGGTCTTGGCCCCATGAGGCGACGGCCTGCTCCAACGACCCGTGCTTGGCGATCAACCAGTCGCCGAAATGCTTCTCGATCAAATCGCGTTCTGATGCCGCTAGGTTTTTGGGGTTGAACGTCCAGAACAACAGATTCGACTCGTTCCAAATCTCGACAAACGCTACCGCCGGCTCTTGGGCTAACGGCAGCCCCGTGTGCGGGTTCACCGGTGACATGATGGCTTGGACGTATTCCTTGTACCAATCCTGGAACCGCGAACGGAAGATCAGCAACGCAATCGCGTTCTGGCCCTTGCCGAACCCCGGAAAAATCTCTTCGGTGATCGGGTTGCTGGTGTGCCAATAGAGATGTCCGAGGTAGGAATAGATTCCTTCACGCTTCAGCGCGGCCACCACGTAGTGTAGCCGCTGGAGTTCCCGATCGAATGCCGCGTGGTCGCCTTTTACACGGTGATTGAAGAAATCGGTCAATTGCATGCGGACCAGGTTGACCCCGTACTTGGCCAGCCGCCGCGCCCATCGGTCGATCTCCAAGTCCGACATGTTTCGCAAATTGGCCTGGACCATCCAAAACCGCACGGGTTGGCCGTCGCCCAGCACAAACCGATCGCCGTCGCGTCGAACGAACCCATTCATCCCGGCTTGTTCCTCGTTCAGATAGCGCAGATCGATTGCACACCCGTCCGACAACATGTCCGTGTCAGGCTCCCATGCGAAAAACCCCTCGGCAGCCGTCCCCGCCCGCTCGCCCGGTTTCAGCTTGCCGCGCGGGGTGAACGGGCCATCGACCAGGACGAAACAGTCGATCGCCCCGCCGCCTTGGTCGTCCAGCATCTCGATGTGGAACGTATGGACTCCCTGCTCAAGAGATACGGGTCCGAGGAAGACCCAGTACGCGCCCCAGTGCAATTCCAGGAACGTATGATCGTGCAACGCCAACCGGTCGCACACCTGCCACGGGTCGTCACCGAACCGCCACCGAAACGGTCCGTGATGCCAGAACTTGCGAGTCCACAGGTTGTAGTCACCGGTCTTCGGTACGTGGACTTCGTACTTGACGAAATAAGACGCATCGCTGCCCGGCCCGCTGGGCGTCAGCCATCGCCCGCCCGACAGTTTGGCCTGTTGCTGGGCGTTCCGGTTCCCCGGCGCCCGCATGTCGACTGGATTCGGCAGATTGGTCTCTTGGAACTCTTCGGCCTCCCACCACACATAAGCTTGCCGGCCATTTTCATCGGCATCGATGACGCCGCAGAGAATCGCTCCGCAAAACATTCCGATGGCCATTCGATGCATATGCCTGTTCCTTCCACGGAAAAGCTGGTTGAACCCACACCACCGTTGATTCTGAACCGCCGGCGACTCGTTGGCAAGGCATGGCCAAAGCGATCCCACGGACTTCACTCGACGTCCCGTCCTGATGATCCTTCTTCGATGGTCGTAGAGTCTTCGGTCGTAAGATGCGCGCACCGTGCGCGCATCTTCGTAGGTTGGGACTCTGTCCCGACCTGGTCGGGTCGGAGACCCAACCTACTTTGGTTGCCGCCATGAGCCCGCGTTAGGGTCTTAAGAGGCCCTAACAAAACCGGAGTGGGCGACCT
>SKVE01000351.1 GCA_007129635.1 Planctomycetaceae bacterium | reverse complement strand
TTCATGATACACGCGAACATTCCGCGTTGACGCTGCCGGCGGTGCTGATTCGTTTCTTGACGTTGGCGGTCTTGTTCCGCTGGAACTCGGCCAAAAAATGGCACGTCGCTTTACAACGAAAGCTGCTTCCCGAACCGTTGCCAACCTGGCTGGATATCGAGCACCTGGCAGAACTGGCCGAGCGTGCCACGGTAGACTGGGTGCCCGGCGGGGTGCTGCTGGATACGCTCGCCTGGCAGGTGGCCCAGTGCCTGACCCAGTGTGTGCTGCCCCAGCCCATCGCCGTGATCCGGCAGACGATTCGCGATCTCTTGTTGCGCCAGGCCCTGGTGCCGGAAGGAGGCCTGGTCTTGAATCGCAACTTTTGGCGACGAGTGGCGAAGAAAAGTCGCTGATCGGAGAGTGTCGGAGCTTTTGCCAAGCCACCGGGCCGTTCGCTTCCCATCTTAAAACCTGAGTCAAGACCAACACCAACCGTACGACAGGAATAGCAAATGGCTGATCCAGCAGCATGGGGATTCCATGTTGTGGCTGGCCAGGGGCAAGAACATCCGGGCGTGGCGGCCGGCACAAGCCGAGTTTGTCCAGCCGCGGCGGTTGCCGGATGGCTTCCGACATATCCCTGAGCCGGGTCCGATCATCCAGCCCCATCGTGACTCGCCGTTCGCCCTTGACCAACCATCCGGTCTCTGGCGGCAGGACGGCGCTTCGGCAGTACACGACGACCTGAAGGTGACTCGGTCGGGTTTCGAACGACTGTTCCGAGCCGCCTTTAGGATCGCCGAGCAGCGGCGCAAGTGGTTGTCCTTGATCGCCAAGGCGAACGTCCTGCCGTCGATGGTGTTTTTCCGCGAAGTGTTCGATGCCATCGCCCCCCCTCCTCGACACGCGACACGAATTCATTCGCCGGTCCTTAGCTCCAGCGCCTGCTTGGGACCGAAGAACTCATGTCGAACGCGGTGTTCGGCGACTTGCAGTTCGCGAAGACAGATCAGCACGTTGGCCATGAAGGGCGCCGGGCCACAGACGTAGAAGTCGGCATCGCTGAACGGTACCCATCGACGCAGTAAATCGGTTGTCACGACGCCCTGGCTGTCACATCGACCGGATGAAAGGTCGTCCGAGAGCGGCTCGTCATAGATGACATGCGTTTGGAAATTCGATCCGTTGCCACCGAGCGAACGGACCTCGCCGCCCAGCGCATGCACGCGGCTGTTCTTTGCGGCCTGCAGGAAATAGACCGGTGTGCTGTTCTTTGCGTGATGAAGCGATTTGGCCATTGCCAGCAGAGGCGTCACGCCGATGCCACCGGCCAGCAACACGACGGGGCGACCGTGAGCAGAAGCCGGATCGAGAGTGAACTCGCCGCACGGCGGGCCAACGTCGAGACGTTCGCCCTGGTTGACCGCGTCGTGAAGATGAGTCGAGATCAAGCCATCGGCTGCATTGTCATGGGGACGGGACTCGCGCTTGACGCTGATGCGAAAGTGTCCCGTGCCCGGTCGATCCGACAGACTGTAGTTGCGAGGCGATGTTGGTGTCGTCGGATGGTCGACTTTGACCGTGATGTATTGCCCCGGCAGATAGTCCGGCAGTGGTTCGTCGTCGTCCGGCGTAAGATAAAAGGACGTGACGACCTCGCTCTCAGCTACCTTCCGCTCAACCACCAGCTTTCGGTACCCATTCCAGCCGCCTGCTTTCGCTCTTTGCTCTTCGTAAACCCGCGACTCGCGACCGATGCAAATATCGGCAAGCAAGCCATAGGCTTCGGCTACGGCGTCGATGATTTCGACGGTCCCGTCATCGCCCATCACATCCTGGATCGCAGCCAGCAGGTGCTTTCCGACGATCGGGTAGTGTTCCGGCTTGACACCCAGCGAACAGTGCTTTTGCGCGATCAATTCGATCGCAGGTGTGAGTGTTTCAAGGTTGTCAATGTGAGTAAAATAGGCACAAATCGCCCCGGCCAGCGCCTTCTGCTGGCCGCCCGTGTGTTGGTGAGACTGGTTGAAGAATGCCTTGACCTCCGGGTTTCCCTCGAACATTCGCACGTAGAAGCGTCGCGTGATGGTTTCCGCATTGGCGGCCACGGCTGGGGTGATCCTCTTGACGATTTGGACCGTTTTCTCGCTGAGCATGGGGTATTCCTGTCCTTGATGTTGCCGAAACGCGATGTTGAGCGAAGACTCAATCAAACACTTCAAGATAGAGGCCTATATTCTGCATGTCAAGATGTAGAATTGCTCGTTTTTTGCCCATCATTTTTTTTGGCAAACAACGGTACGACGCGTCGCCGTAGCCGCCAGTTCGAACCTGTGCTTGGTGGGGGCCGTCCCCTGGAACGAAGCGGGGTCGGCGCGCAGAATACTGGAATGAGGGAAACGGTGCGTTCCGTCAGTGTTGAAACGACATCGGGCACATGCAGCAAGGGCTCCGAAACCCGACAGGATCTGAGCCTCTGGAGATACGCTTTGGAAAGAAGGGAATAGCATGAAGACTATTTTCATCATTTTGGTCATCCTGTTGGCGTTCGTGTTTTCGACGAGTTCCGGCTCGGAACCCCTCGGACGACCAGGGATTGTGTCCCGTTACAAATGGAACAGCGAGCCATCGGCACGTCCGGACTTCGAGGTTGAGAACAGACTGACCGTGGTGGAGGCTTCCATCCAGCTTGGCCCCGTCGTCCAGGCCCAGGGGGCAGAGCCGCGACAGTGGTACGGGCTTCGGTTTTCCCGGCTCAACGGCGACAGCTATCAGATGTGGATGCTCCTGGACGGCTGGCCCGCGGCGGATCGCGACCCCGAGGTCGATCAGTACCTTTGGCAGGAACCGGGCTGGCCGGACGCCTTGAACTTCGTGCATGAAGTGACCGGCGTGGCCCAACTGCCCCGGCTCTGCCTCTGGACCTACGGCTGGCCTCAGTGCCCGGAAACCGGGACCGGCAGCCAACGAGCCCCGGTGACGGGGATGCCCGAACAGATCCTGCTGCAGGGATGGCTGTTTCACCGCGTTGCCACGGAACACGAGCAGGACGTGGGACCGCCATCCCAGTACACCGATCTGCCACTTAACCCCGAACTGCTCAACGGCTGGCTGGCCTTCGACCGCGATGCCGATGGTCGCCCCTGGTACCGGCTGGGTCGACGCGGGGACATAGACGAAGGGCGTTACGATTACGTGGCGAAAACTCCGGAGGAACTGAAAGCCTATCGCGCGGCCGGCGCCAACTTCCTGGTGACTCATCCAGGCAGGAGAGCCCGCGCGAATTTTCCCGACTGGCTGACGCGCAGCAGCATGTACCACAACAATCTCGCCTATCATCCGCTCGATTGGCCGGCCGATCTGTATCGATCCAACTACTGGGGATTCGGCAATCATGTGGACGAGCCGGGCGTGCATAACTGGGGGTTGCCCCTGCAAGAGCAGTCGGACGCCCCGTTGCCCGAGGTCCAGGTCGTCAAGAACTTGCAGCGGATCGTACGCCAGGGCGTAGAAGAGCGGGGGAGCACTGCCATCAACCGCAGTTTCACCAAGAACTTCGGGCTTGGTGCGCTCGAGATCGAGGAAGGCCCTGACTCCATCTTCGCCTGGGAATATGAGTGGCCCACGGCCTGGTACCAACTGGCGGTGGACAACGGAGTCGGCGGCATCGTGGATGAAGACGTCACCTTGAATGACCTGGTGGAAACCTACAATATGGGGCTGGGGACTCAGATTCCACCAAGCGTCGACCATGCGGTAGCCATCCGAGTGGCCGTTTTGCGCGGCGCGGCACGGAACTTTCACAAGAAGTGGGGCGTCGCGTTCTATCACCCCAACGAGGTCAAGCTGAAAAGCGCGTCGATTCCCCTGCTGTACGAAAGAGGAGCCTCGTGCTTCTGGTACTGGACCGGCTGGATCGGCATCACAGACAACTCGGGACTGCCCTACCCGTATCAGCTCTACTACACGTCCTTGGTTCGCGAGGCCTTCGACCGCAATCCCGACCGTGACATGGATGCGCTGTTGCACGCTGCCAAGGTCGCCGTCGTGATTCCCTACGGTTACACGTTTTCCCCGTATCACATGCACCGGATCGACTGGTTGCATCTGGAACGCGAGAACCAATACGGCGTGAGATACCGCGAGATACTGTCGAACGCTGCGCTGGAAGTGGAGCGTCTGTTGCGCGCAGGCATTGATTTCGACATCGCCGTCGACGACCCGCTTTTCCACAAAACGGGTTACGACCAGTTGATCTATGCCCAAGCGGACGGGACGGTCCGCATCGAATGCGATGGGCAGACCGCGGCCCTACACCAAAGCGCTCGCCCGGTTGACCGTCCCGACCTGGGGCCCGCGCCTCGGCTAAAGTTAAAAGTTGTGGAATCCGAGAATGGAAAGGCCGGAGAGATGCGAATCCGCGCCATCGCCGAGATCGGCACCGGCGAGTGGGCTGGAGAACGGCCTGAACCACTCATCTCCTGGGAGATCTATGGCCCGAACAACAAGGTCATCCCGTCGATCTTCCCCGAATACGGACCTGAACGGACGCTCCAGCTTGATGATTCCGTCCGGTACACCTTCGAGCATCCCATTCCGGAGCACCTGCGTGAACGGGGTCGGAAACAAGTTCCGGTCGAAGGTACCTACACCATCCGCGCGGCGACTGCCGACGTATTCGGACGGCCCGCCGTGGCTTACAAGACGATTTACGTGCAGGCCGAATAACGGGACCGGCGGCTCACATGGCGGTGCCCGAAGCCATCAACAGCGATGGGACGACGATACGCACATCAAAACGGGCTGCCCTCGTCTTCGTACGGAGCTTCGGATTCTGAGGGGGCCGGGCCGCCTTTGCCGCTGCTCAGCACTTTGAAATCGCTCGCCTCGGCGCTCAAAAAGTACTTCACCTCGCTGTTCGGATCCCGTTGCCAGCGACGGCCGCTCAAACGGAAGACAGCCTCGATTTCGTCACCCACCTGCAGTTGGTCGGCCCGATCGCAACCATCATGAGTGAATTCCAGCGGAATGTAATTGATGAATTTTCCCTTATCCTGCTCCAGAACAATCAACCGCTTTCGGAACCCCTTCTGCCCGAAGCTCTTCGTTTCCTCGATCAGATGCACGGTACCTTGTACTACCCAGTCGCTCATCAATCTGTCCTCTCTACAAAAAAACGGCTTGATCTCCCGTCTGTCCAAGGTGCCTCATGCTAGCACCTCTTTGGAAGCTTGACCAGCAACCTCGCGGGCAAAACGTGGGACACCATAACCGGCCATGCGAACACGTAACTGCTGGATAAGATGGATTCCTCGTTCGAGGGGGACCTCGAAATGCGCCGCGCCGGCAACTCGGTCCAATTGATGCAGATAATAGGGCACAACGCGACAATCCAGTAATCGACGGGATAGGTTTGCTAATGTGTCCGCATCGTCATTCACGCCTCGCATCAAGACCGATTGATTCAGCAGCAGCACCCCAGCACCCGCCAGCCTTTTGAGAGCCGATTCTACGTGCAGATCTAACTCGTTCGGGTGATTTGAATGGACTACCATTACAGAGGTAGGTCGGTGGCAGGTCACCCATCTGCACAGCTCGTCGGTGACCCGGCTGGGGATCACGATCGGCATACGGGTATGGAATCGAATCCTCTGGACGTGGGAAATGGTGCTGAGCATGTCCATCAGGCGAGCCAACTGGGAATCGACCAGGGTCAGCGGATCCCCGCCGCTGAGGATCACTTCTTCGATCGACGAATCGCGTCGGATCTCTTCGACCCATTTCATCGCATGCCGCGATAATTTGGGGATCTCGGCGTAGGGGAAATGGCGGCGGAAACAATAGCGACAGTTGATCCCGCAGGCTCCGGTGGCGATCACCAGCACTCGTGCCTGGTACTTTTGCAGGATTCCACTCTCCTGTTTCGCCAGCATGTCCCCGACCGGATCCTGGGTGAATCCGGGCACATCGGCCAATTCATCCTCTAGCGGAAGAACCTGGCGCAGCAGCGGGTCATGGATGTCCCCAGGTCGGATACGCTGCAGGTAGGGGCGGGGGACGAACAGCGGAAAACGGCGACTGGCACGAATCGCCGCCTGTTCGAAATGTGGGGGCAACTGCAGACTGCGGCACAGTTCGATGGGGTCGCGGATCGCGTCGCGCATCGCATCACGCCAGGTTTCGGCAACTGCGGAAGGGGTGCGGACAGGATCAGTCGGATCGGCTACAATCATGGCTGTTTCGCCTTGGTCGGTCAGAATCCGCGGAGTTGGGAATGTCGGTCAAGCGAGCATGGTAATGTTTTCGGCAAGCGCAACGAAGTGGGGAAACCAGAGCGTGGGTACTTATAAGACAAGCGATTTCCGCAAAGGCCTGAAGGTTCAAATCGACGGCGAACCGTATTTGATGATCGAGATGAATTTCGTGAAACCCGGCAAGGGCAACGCCTTTTACAAGTGCAAATTAAAGAACCTTTTGCGTGGTACGGCTCTCGACCGAACCTACAAAGGTGGGGATTCCTTGGAGTCGGCGGACGTGGAAGAAATCGATGTCCAGTACCTCTACCGCCAGCAAGACATGTTTGTCTTTATGGACAACAAGACGTATGAGCAGTACGAATTGTCCAGCGACCAGATAGACGATAGCTGGAAATATCTAAAAGAGGGGATGGGGTGTTCGATGATGCTATTCAACGGCAACCCCATCATCCTGTCGCCGCCGAACCATGTGGAGCTGAAGGTCGAGTACTGCGAGCCGGGCGCCAAGGGCGACACGGCGACCAATGTGACCAAGCCGGTCAAAGTCGAAACGGGCGCTGAGATCATCTGTCCCTCGTTCATCAACATGGGCAACGTGATCAAGGTCGACACTCGCACCGGCCAGTATGTCGAACGGGTGAGCACATGAACGGACGACGAGACGAGGACCGTTGATGGCGGCGGAATCTGGGGATTTTCGCCCTGCCGCATCCTGGGAAGTGTTGCATCTGCGAGCTCGATTGCTGCGTCGCATCCGGCGTTTCTTCGAGGATCGCGGGTTCTTGGAGGTCGAAACGCCGCTGTTATCGGCGGATACGGTGATCGATCGCTATCTGGACCCGATCCCGGTCACCTTGTTCGCTGCTCCGCAGCAGATGACGGAGGGGCCGCGACGTTGGTTGCAAACATCGCCCGAATTTGCGATGAAGCGTCTATTAGCGGCAGGGGCACCGTCGATCTACCAGATTACGCGGGCCTTTCGTGGCGGCGAGGTGGGTCGGCTGCACAATCCGGAATTCACGATCGTCGAGTGGTACGGGGTCGAGGACGATATGCGGCAGGGAATGCAGTTGCTGTCGGACCTGGCCGAACTGTTGTTCCAGCAAGGCGCTGCCGAAAGGATCAGTTACGCGGCGGCGTTCGAACGTTGGTTGGGGATCGACCCTCATGCCGCCGATGGTCCGAAACTGGCCGTTGTGGCAGAACGACAAGGCATCGCGGTGCCCGATAGCCTGCCGATGGAGGACCGGGACGGCTGGCTGGATCTATTGTTGGTCGAGTGCGTCGAGCCGCACTTGGGTTTCGAATCGCCCGTGATCCTGTACGACTATCCGGCCACGCAAGCTGCTTTGGCGCGACTGCGCGGCGACCGCACGCCGGTGGCCGAGCGGTTCGAACTGTACTTTCGTGGCATCGAATTAGCCAATGGTTACCATGAACTGATGGATCCCGAGGAATTGCGTTGCCGAAACCAGCAGATCAACCGTTTGCGTCACACGGACGGCAAGCCGTTGTTGCCGGAATCGAGTCGGTTACTGGCGGCCATGGAGCATGGATTACCACCGTGCACAGGGGTTGCTCTGGGGTTCGACCGTTCGGTGATGTTGGTATCCGGCGCCAAGGAGTTGTCCGAAGTGATCGCTTTTCCGTCGGAGATCGCCTAGCATCACCGCGTGGAGAAACGGAATCGCTCCTGTCCAGGCCGGTAGCGTCCGGCCCCATCGTGGAAAGGTAAATCGACCAGATGACACAAAGTCCCGACCCCGAGCGTTCGTTGGCCAGAGAGGAAATCGATCAACGTCCAACTGACGATCTCGGTCTTGCTTCCGACGAAACAGTAATCATCACGGCCGATCTGGTTCCGTCCCCCGCGACGGGGCCTAGGCCGGTATGGACCGCGATCGTGGTAACGGTAGCAGCCATCTTCCTGTCGGCCATGGTTTCCGTCATCGTTCTGGTCTTGGCTGCCTCGATGGACCAGGGCCTCGAGTCGTTCGTAGACGCCAAGACCTGGATGGCATGGATCGAGGATTTCAGCCAGACTCGCGGCGGGCTGCTGATGGTGCTGTTGCCGTCGCAGACGGTGTTTTTGCTGGTCGCCTGCTTCGCCGCCACCGTCTCGCCTCGTCCTTTCTCGCGACGGTTGAGTCTCGGCGTGGGAATCTTACCACTTTGGACCTGGGTGATCTTTTTAATAGGGACACCCATCATCGGCTGGGGATCCTCCCAGATCCTATCGCTGATGGTGGACGAATTGAGCGAGAATCTGGAGTTCATCGAATCGATGCTGCGCTGGCACATCCGCCAATCGCTGCCGTTACTATTTGTCTTGGTGGCGATCGTGCCCGGCGTGTTTGAAGAGTTCTTGTTTCGTGGGTATTTACTGACACGGTTGGCTGAACGTTGGCATCCGTTTTGGGCGATTCTGGTCAGTGCGATGATCTTCTCCCTCGCGCACCTTGATCCGCTACACAGCCTGGGGGTGTTGCCGCTGGGGCTGTGGCTGGGAGCGGTAGCCTGGAGGACCGGTTC
>SKVE01000281.1 GCA_007129635.1 Planctomycetaceae bacterium | reverse complement strand
GTTCGCTTCATAATCCTGAAATCTGCCGTGTTCGCGATGTTGACCCACGTCGAATTCATTGGCCAGCCGAATGAAGTCCTCACATGCCGCCATGGGGTCCTCGGGGCCAGCGAACGGCAGCCGGCGGATCCGCGCGGTTCGCTGCAAAGCGTGGTAGCGGTTCAGCCAAACATGGTCCAGCGGCAATCGTTCGCGGCGAACGCGCTTGGCAAGCTCCGGGTTGTCGGCGACCGCCGCAGCAGCGCGGTCAAAGCAGGCCATCGCCGCGTTCAGATCCTCCAGTGTCAGCCAGCCCGAGGTGTCCTCCATGAAGCAGCGCAAGTAGACGCCGGAACGCTCGGCCGCATCGTGGATGATCTCCAAGTACTCGATCAGATGCGGCGCCGCCGGGCCGTAGTAGCCTTGCATGAACTCGCGGATCAACAGCCGTTCGTCCAGGTCGGGGTTCCACATCAGTTGGGAGATCAACCAGGCTCGCAGCCGAACGAAATCCCCTACCGACGAATGCGCATCGCCCTGTTCAAACAGCCCGATCACGTGATGATCGACGAAAAAGCGGATATTTGGCCCCAGGACCCTGAGATTGGGATGCGGCAGGATGTAGCTGCTAAAGTTCGTCACGTAATCCCAGACGAACAACCGGTCGGCGATCTTGCTCCAGCCCAGGATGTCGTTGCGAAACGCCTCATTCTGCGGCCCTTCCGCCAGTGGTTGGACGAACGAGCATTCGATCGAGCACAGCCGGATCACCACATTGTCCCGCGGTCGAGCGAACTTGGGGGGCTGCCGGGTGTACTGATAGGCCAGCGTTTCGACTAGCACGTCGGGGAACTCCTTTTCCACCTCTTCCGCTACGGCGTTGACAAACCGCAACAGTGGCCCCGCCGGAGAATGCTCTGATTCTTCCACGCGCAGACAGTTCTCACACTCGCAACGTCCGTACCAGTCGTTCTGGCTGATCGAAAGGAATTGGGCATCGGGCTGGATCCGCAGGCGGGCCAACGCGTTGGAGGTCAGTTCATGTCGCATGGCGTCGTTGGTCAGGCATAACTGGGCGTGATGGTGAGTGCGGCGCCCGTCGATCTCGCTGTACCACTCCGGGTGCTGGTCAAAATACTTTTCCGGCGGCAGCAGCGGGTAAAAGGTATGCACGAAACCACAGAATGGCCGGTGCCCACCATACTCGGCAGGGATCCGGTGATGGTGCCCGTTCAGTTTCCTGCGGACGGCGAACACCGGATCGAAGGCATCCCGGTAGAAGGCCGCTCGAGACTGCAATCGAGGCTCGTGAACCCGATCCAGGGGCTCGATTCGCAATGTGGGTCTTTCCGGAACGTAGCTTTCGGTCGACGTCCACCAGCGGCACCCTACCACGTCCTCCAGAAACGTGTACACCGCATACAGGGCGCCTCGGGTCGCGTGGCCGGCCAGAATCAGATGCGGTCCGCAGGTCCTGATGACGATCCCGTCGTATCCCAGTTGCTGAAGATTCAGGTCCGGGGCGATCTGTTTCAGGCGAGCGGCATCGCCGACGATGATCAACTTCTGCTGGTCGTCGATCTGATTCTCCCGGCGGATCGGCAAGGTCACGCCGGTGACCAGCGCCAAATGCTCCTGCAGTTCGGCGGCAGCGGTCCGCTGGACCGGTGTTGGTTCGGTAGGCAGGCAGATGACATAGTCGCTTTTTCCCTGATCGACCAACACCAGCGTTGTGTCGTCGCCAGCCGCTCCGGCAACCGCGATCCATAGCATCAGCACAACGCCCGAGCAAGTCCTGGTTGCAAACAGCCCCTTCATGATGATTCCTCCGGTAAACGCTTCGCGCCCAGCAGCAAAGCGCGTGTGACGTGATAAGCCGTTTTCCATGGCGTGGCCTTGTGACGCCGGTCGGCCAGCGGGCTGCCGTCTTCGGCGACCGTGTCGAAACATCCACCGTGGACCGGATCGACCATCCGGTCCCGGAAGAATCGCCACGTTCGTACGTAGGTGTCATAGAAGCGGGGATCCTGCCCGCCGGTCCACTGGTCGGCGATCAGCAGCCCATTCAAGGCTTCGACCTGCACCCACCAGACTTTGCGGCGATGCGTTGCGGCGCCTTCGGGCGGACCTTCGTCGAAGAATCCGCCATGCTGGTTGTCCCAGCCCCAACGCAGCGAGTGTTCGACCAGATCCAATACCACTTGCCGGGTCTTGGCATCGTCCTCGCGGTGCAACCATTGGGCCGCCTCGGTCAGCAGATACGCGGTTTCCAGTTCGTGCCCGAACGAACTGCGCTGATCCACCGGCGTGAAATCTCGGCGGCAGAACATGGCCAGGTGACCGCCAGGCCGGACGATCCGGTCTCGCACGATCAAAAACACCTCGTTCAGCCGCTCGATCAGCCGCGCGTCGTCCCATACGTGCCGCAGCGCGATCAGGGCTTCGAGCACGTGGATGTGAGCGTTCATCGACTTGTGACCGACCCTCCCGATCACCGGCAAGCCATGTCCGGGGGGCTCGTCGGGGACATCCCGAGCCACCGGCTGGCCTTCGGCCGTCAGGTGCTCGAAGTAGCCGCCATGCTCGGGATCGTGCGCGTGCTGTTCGATCCAGTCGAAGGTCTCGCGAGCCAGTTGCATGGCCTGCGGGTCGCGTGTGGCTTCGTACGATGTCGAAGCGGCGTACAGACCGAACGCCAGACTATACATCTGTTTCCAGGGCATCGTCTGACGATCCGGCCGGCCCTGCAGATCGGTCCGGTCGACAAACCCACCGTGCTGCTGATCCCACATCCGCTGCCGCAAGAATTGCAGCCCATGTCGCGTGTATTCCAAGTACGGCTCGCCACGCTGCTGATAGTCCAGCGCCACAGCCGCGGCTGTCCAGGTCATCCGAGCTTGGAATACCAGGAATTTGGTAGTTGCCGGACGGCGCGACCAGTCTTCGGCGAAATGTTCCCAGAACCCACCGCGCTCGATGTCCAGCGACCGCGGGTACCAGGCGGGCAGGATCTGGTTCCACAGCGTCTGTTCCATCTCGCTGGCAAGCTCGCGTCGCGATGGCAGCGGCAATCGCCGAGAACCCGCGTGGGCCGCTGGTAGGAACGGCCAGACGGCGAAACCCGCCGCCGCGGCCAGGGACCGGCGCAGCCACCAACGCCGCGACCGACCGACTTGAACGACCGGCCGTTCGATCTTTTCAGCGGGCGACCCGTCCGATAACTCACGATGCATAAGTACCTCGCTTCGCAGGATGCTGCGCTTGTTCAGCGTCGCTCGTGTGCGTGTTTTTGACACTGGAATTTCGGATTTCGAATTTGGTTCGGATTCAGGATTTCGAGTCTAGGTTGTTTCCGACCAATGCTCTAAGCACCCGGCCAGGTATTCCTTGGTGGATTCAGCGGAAGGGGTCGGCCTCAGTCATGCAACGCCACCATGATTGTCAAGCAACTCCTGGCTGGGTGTTTACGATCTATCCTGGTCGGCGGCGCACGGCTGGTCTTGGACGATCTGGTGCAGGGGCGAGAAGAACAGTGCCCCGGTGGGACAGACGGCGACGCAGCGGGCGGCGACCGAACCGAGTGCCTGTTCCATGGTTCCGTGGAAAGGCACACCGACTCGGACGTCGAAGCCGCGACCGACGAAGCTCAACCCCACCGCGTCTTCGGCTTGCCCGGCGATTCGAATGCACAGTTCGCAGTTGATGCACTTGCCTGGTTCATAGATCACTTTGCCGTGCCGATTGACCTGGACAAAGGCGCGTCGGTCGCTCTGGAACCGGGACGGTTCGGCACCGTATTGAGCGGCGTAGCGTTCCAGGCGGCAATTCCCGTGAGCGGGACAGCCGCAGGCCAGGCAGCGATGAGCCTGCTGGGACATGACCGGCAGTTCCAGCGACCCGCTGACCTGATCGGCCGGCAGCGGCGGTTTGGGCTCGGCCAACGCCAAGAATTCGGGCATCTCGTCCTCAGTGACCTTCCCGATCCGTGACGAGAAGGGTCGCGTGACGGGCGTGATCGGTTTGTCCAGCACGAATTGCGAGATCGCTGCCGCGGCTTCTTTTCCGTCCGCCACACTGCGGACGACCATCCCTCGGCCACGGATGGCGTTACCTGCGGCGAAGACACCCTGCACATCGGTCTCGAACGTTTTGGCATTGATTTTGACGCCGCGTTTGGTGACATCCAGGCCCCAAACGGCCGCTTGGTCCTTGGCATCAGCGCCGGTGGCTACCAGTACCGCATCGAATTGTTGTCGCAACGGGTACAAGTCCAAATGATCGCCCAGTCGTTGTCCACAACGCAGTTCGACGCCTATCTTCAGGATGACATCGATTTCGCCTTCCAGCGTCGCGACGGGCAGTTCGTCAGCAAACTCGTCACGCAACCGCCCACCGGCCTGCTGAGCCGCTTCGAACAGGGTGACCTGGTGCCCTGCGCACCGAAGATGGAACGCGGCGGCCAGTCCGGTCGGACCGGCACCGACCACCGCCACCTGCTTGCCGGTATCCGGGGAACAGGCGGGTAGGTAGGGATCGCCCGAGGCCAGATCGCGGTCCGCCACTTCGCGTTTCAGGTCACAGACTTCGACCGGCCCGTCCGCACTACTGCGGCGACAACCTTTCTCGCACGGCTTGGGACAGACCCGTCCCAGCACGGCGGGCAGCGCGATGTCTTGTTTGATCGTGGCGATCGCGCCGCGGAGATCCTGATCGCCGATCTCGCGCAGCATTAACTGGACGTCCATGTGAGCTGGACAGGCGAAGAAGCACGGCGCCATGCAGTCGCCCACATGGTCGCTGAGCAGCAGTTCCAGGGCCGTGCGCCGCAACGCATGCACTTCGGGCGTCTCGCTTTCGACACGCAACCCGTCGCTGGCGGGCATCCCGCACGACGCCACCACTCGGCCGCTGTCGACCAGCTTGACCACGCACACCTGGCACGAGGTCGAGGGGTGGTAGCCTTCCAGGTAACACAGCGTCGGTACATCGATCCCCAACCGCCGCGCGGCATCCAAGACGGAAGATCCTTTGGGTACCTGCACCTGCTGCCCGTCGATCGTCAGTTCCAACATTTGGTCTGGATTCATGCTTTTTCTCCTATCACTCCACGTAGACCGCATCTTCCGGGCAGACCTGGACGCACGTGTCGCAGCGGGTGCATTTTTCCGAATCGATGGTGTGGCGGCGGTAGGGGGTCATCGGGATGGCGTCGACCGGGCAGGCCTGGGCGCACAGCGTGCATCCGATGCAGCGGTCGTTGATCTTGTATTCGATCAGCGCCGTGCATTTGCCGGCCGGGCAACGGCCTTCCAGATGGGCTTCGTATTCTTCGCGGAAATACTGCAGGGTCGACAGCACGGGATTCGGCGCGGTCTTTCCCAAACCGCACAGGCTGCCAGCACAGACATCGCGCGATAGTTGTTCCAGGTGTTCCAGGTCGCCTTTGCGCCCGTGGCCTTCGCACAGACGGTCCAGCACATCCAGCATCCGCCGCGTACCGACTCGGCAAAAGGTGCATTTCCCACAGGATTGATCCTGGGTAAATCGCAGGAAATACCGAGCGATGTCGACCATACAATCGTCTTCGTCCATCACCACCAGCCCGCCACTGCCCATGATGGCTCCGACACCGGCCAGGGCTTCGTAATCGATCGGGGTATCGGTCAGTTCGGCCGGCACGCAACCGCCGGACGGGCCGCCGACCTGGACGGCTTTCAGCCGCTTGCCTCGCGCCACGCCGCCGCCCACATCGTCGATCACCTGCCGCAGGGTGACGCCCATCGGCACCTCGATCAAACCGCCTCGCTCCACCTTACCGGCCAACGCGAAGACCTTCGTGCCTTTGCTCTTGGCGGTCCCCAGCGATGCGAATTCCGCACCGCCCTGCCGCAGGATCCAGGGCACCATGGCATAGGTTTCGACATTGTTGATCAGCGTCGGTCGCTGCCACAATCCGACCTCGGCCGGATACGGGGGCCGCAGATGGGGCATCCCCCGCTGGCCTTGCATCGATGCCAACAACGCGGTCTCTTCGCCGCAGACGAACGCGCCGGCGCCTTCCATCACTCGCAGATCCAACGCAAACTGGCTGCCCAAAACGTTCGATCCCAGGATACCACGCTGGCAACATACCTCGATCGCCTCGCGGATCCGCTTGACGGCCAACGGGTACTCGGCACGGATATAAAAATATCCCTCGTGTGCGCCGACGGCCAGCGCGCCGATCGCCAAACCTTCGATGATCCGGTAGGGGAAGGACTCCAGCAACATCCGGTCCATAAACGCGCCGGGGTCTCCTTCGTCGCCGTTGCAGATCACATACTTTTTCTCTCCCGGCATCTCGCGAACGCGTTGCCATTTGATCCCCGTCGGGAATCCGGCACCGCCCCGACCTCGCAATCCGCTCTGCTGCACCTGGTCGATGATTCGCTGAGGATCGTTCCATTCGATGCACTGCCGCAACGCTTCGAACCCGTGGTGTCGCTGGTATTCGTCCAGATCGGTCGGATCGATCTGCCCACAATATTCGGTCGCCAGATGTTTTTGCGGCCCGAGAAAGGCGCACACGGGCCCTTCGCGAGGGCTGACCGCCCGATGGATCGTCGGTTCATCGTCATCGTCGGTCAAGATCCGGTCTAGCCAACGCTGGGCCGTAAAGGTGAATCGGCGCAGCAGGCTGGGCGATTTGAAGTGTTTCATGACCAGCGAGGGCACGTCGGCCGGTTGGACACGCGCGTACAGGCTGCTCTCGCCCTGTCGCGGTACCATCTCGACCAGCGGTACCTGGTGGCACATCCCAACGCATCCTACGCGTTTGATTTCGGCCGGTGCTCGGGTATCCTGCAGGATATCCTGGATGGCGTCGCGGACTTTGGCACTGCCCTGCGCGACACAACACGAGCCCAGGCCGATGCGGATTTCACCGGCGACCGAACCGTCCGCGACAAGATGTGTCGTCGATGTCTTCCGCGGCGCCCCGTCCTGGTGTCGCGCGAAATCGCGAAGCACACCGGAGACCATCTTCGGGGTCACATGGCCATACGTGACTTCGTCGATCTGGACCACCGGAGCCAGCGTGCAACAGCCCAGGCAGGCGACTGGCTGGACCGTGTACTGGCCCGCCTGATCGGTATCGTATCCTTGCTGCAAGTGGAGTTCGCCACGGAAGGCGTCCACGACCATTTGCGCGCCTTTGACGTGACAGGCGGTCCCCACGCAGACATGGATCAGGTGGCGACCGACCGGTTGCCGTCGGAATTGCGTGTAGAAGGTCGACACGCCCTCGATCGACGCCGGTGTGATGTCGGTCTGATCGCACAAGCGATGCAGGACTTCGTCCGGCAGATAACGGTAATGGTCCTGGATGCGTTGCAGGAGGGGAATCACGGCTTCGGGGCCGCGTCCGATCTGTTGGATCGTTTCGTCGACAAAAGTCAGATCAAGGTCAGCCATGGTTCACAGTACGGTTTAAGGGTTGGGCCCGATACAAATCAAATGCTGTTTGCCCCGGATGATGACCCGACCATCCGAGACGATCGGGCTGGTCACGCACGGTTCGCCCAGATGGTTTTCCGCCACGATCCGGCCTTCTTCCGCGGTCGCTTCCACCACGTAGACCTCGCCGTCTTCGCCCAGCAGCAGGATCTGGTCTCCGACCAGAGTCGGCGACGCAGTGAACGAGGCATCGAAATCCAGTTCCCACAGCGGATCACCGCCTTCGATCGCGTCGTAACAGGTCAGGATTCCATAGGACGCCAGCAGCAGAACAAGTTCCTCGGTCGCCAACGGACTGGCCGTATCCGGAGCACCCAGATCGGCTTCCCAGAGCAGGTGCGTCTGGCTCACATCGCCCTGCCCGTCGGCTCGGATCGCCGCCACTCCCGGGAATTCGTTGGCCGCGTACACCGTGTGGCCGACGGCGACAGGCGATGGTCCCACGTCCCCTCGCAAGTTGTCCGCTCGCCACAACACTCTGCCATCGGCGGGCGAGTTGGCCATGACCCAAGGATCGGCACAGGTGATGATCTGCGGTTGGTCGTCGACATGGATCACGATGGGCGAGGACCACGAGTTGGGCACGTCACGCACGTCTTCCCAGATGGTCTGGCCGGTGGCTGCGTCCAGCGCAAACAGACGCGACAGTTCTTCGTCTCGGATCCCCTGATCGAATTGCACGATCAGCCGATCCTGGTACATGGCCAGCGAGGACGCGTGGCCGTAGGCGTTCTTCGGAATGCCCAGACTGCGCGCCCAACGCACTCGGCCTTCGAAATCGAACGCGGCCAGATCGCCGTTGGCAAAGATGGCGTACACGCGGCGCCCGTCGGTTACCGGGGTTGGCGCGGCGTAGCCGGTGGCTTCCATCACCTTGGGAACCTCAGCCGTGCTCTCCGCCGTGCTCGGCACTTCCTGACGCCACAGCAATTGGCCCGTCGAGGCGTCGAAGCAGAAGACTTCTCGTTGCTGCTCGTCCGCGCCGGTCAGGAAGATGCGATCGTTCCAGAGGATCGGCGAACTATTGCCGGGCAAGGGCACCTCGGTCTTCCAAAGAATCCCCTCGCCGGTCTCGATCTGCCAATCCCTGGGCAAGCGGTCTTGGACGATGCCCAAACCATCCCAGCCGCGAAACCGCGGCCAATTGGCTTGCAATTCCTCGTCGCTCGGGAACCCTGGCGGTAGTGGCGGCAGTTCGGCGTCGGGCGCCGATGGCTGCGGTGATTCGATCACACCATCGGCCGGATCAACTCGGGGTACCGCCGGGCGAGTGGCGGTCAGGTCGTCCGTTCGCGAGGGC
>SKVE01000776.1 GCA_007129635.1 Planctomycetaceae bacterium | reverse complement strand
GGCCAGAGGCGATAGCAGGGAAAATCCGCCAGATGGGATTGAAAGCCCGCCAGCTTTTCCACGTCGACGGGGCGGAAGTGGGGTACCTTTTTCATCAACCAAGCCACGTTGTTTTCGTTCTCCTTTCGAGCGTAAGTACAGGTCAGGTACGCCAGATAACCGCCCGGCGCGACAGTTCGAGAAGCACACGCCAGGATGCGCCGTTGCCGATTGGCATTGCGGTTGATCGTCGCGGGATGAAAGCAACCGGGGGACGGTTTGCCGCGGGCGATCAGGGATTGGCCGGAACAAGGCGCGTCGACGATCACCAGATCGGCCGCTTCGGCACAGGCCTCGGCCAGGATCGAACTGTCCCGAGTCAGGACCACCGATGGCCGGATGTGGCATCGCCGGAGATTGGCGATCAAAGCCGCCGTCCGCTTGCCGATCACCTCGTTGGCCACCAGCACTTCGGGATGGAACAACCGCCAGGCAAAAACGCTTTTACCCCCCGGTGAAGCGCACAGGTCCAGAACCCGTTCCGGCCGTATCGTCATCGCCTCCAGCACGCAAGCCGCAAACACCGACGATACGTCCAAGCAGTAATAGGCCCCCTGTTGGTGTAAGGGCTGCCTCCCCGGTCGATGGTCGATCGAGACACAATCCACAAACTCGGGTTGCCAGGAATGGATCATCCGAGCCGGGAAGGGCAGCGCCGCCGGTCGTTCCGCCAGCCAGAGCACGGCCGTGTCGAACGCAGGAGGGTTGACCAGCGACTGCACGAACACGTCGCCGTCTGCGGACGAGCCGAACAGGTCGGCTGCCAATTTTTTGACATGGTTTGAAGCGAAAAACATTGACCAAGCTCCGGGTTTCCTTTATCTTGGTGCGATTGTAGCTTCCCTCCCTCGCAGAATCATCGCGTCGAAAGGCTCGGAATCATCATGAGTATTGACGAAGGTGCCGGGCTGGACTTAGCGACCCTTCGCGGCCGTGACTATCCCACGATTCGCCAGTTTACCGTCTTTCTGGAGAATCGGGTGGGTCAACTGCTGGAAGTGGTGCGACGTTTCGAAGGCAGCCAAGTCCGGATTGTCGGTCTAGCCATCAACGATGCCACCGAATGCGCCATCATCCGGTTTATTTTAAGCCACCCCGAACAGGGCCGTGAAATTTTGGAACGTGCGGGGCTGTCGATCATCGAAACAGATCTGATCTGTGTGGAATTGCCCTCCAGCCCGCAACCGCTGCTGCAAATCTGCTCGGCGCTGATCCAAGCCGAGATCAATATCGTACAAACTTATCCGCTGATCGCTCATCCCCACCAGCAGCCGGTTCTAGCGCTGATGGTCGACAACATCGAATTGGCTCTCGAAACGCTGAACACCAAGCGATTCGTGCTGATCAGCGAAGTCGATCTGGCAGAACGTAGCGAGGAGTAACGGCAGACAATCATGACGATCCAAGTGGTTTGTCCAGGCTGCAAGAAGCGGTTCTCGGTCGATGATAAATTTGCCGGCAAGCAGGGGCCATGCCCCAAGTGTAAGACGGTCATCAAAGTCCCAGAAAAAACGGACGATGTCGTCGTTCACGAGCCGGAGGGTTTCGGGCCCAAGGACAAGAAGGGGCGAGCCGTTCTGAAGCCGATCGAGCGGACGGAAACGAAGTTTTCCCCGGTCATCGCGGGAGTCGCTGCAGGGTCCAGTTTGTTGGTGTTGCTGATCGCTGTCCTGTTTCGAGGCCAGGAGCAGACGCCGACAGGGTTGTTGGTCCTCGGTGCGATTTTGCTCGCTCCACCACTGGTCTGGGCCGGTTATGCCTTTTTGCGTGACGACGAGTACGAACCGTTCGTAGACCGCGAATTGTGGATCCGGGTCGGTGCTTGTTCGCTGGTCTATGCCCTGCTGTGGGGGCTGGTGCCTTTGATCGCCGGTTACGGCCTGCAACTGGACCAGTTGGAGCTGATCCACATGGCTTTTTTGGCGCCCGTGCTGATCGGATTGGGCGCGTTCACGGCCTACGCCAGCCTGGACTTCGATTTTGGGATGGGCGCGATGCACTACGGCCTGTACCTTTCGGTGACCGTGCTGCTGCGTCTGGTGCTGGGGCTGACACCCTTGTAGGCCTCGATGGGAACCGAAATCAGAGGGGGATGGCCAGGTTCGAGAAATGGCCTACTCGTCGAGCTTCGATTCTGCGATACTCCCCCGTCTTCGAGTCGGGCCGCCGGGATCAGCCCGTACCGCTGGACGGGGGAGGTTGGTCGATCGGAAGACCGCTCGCCTTGAACCGATGGAGGGGAACCGGTGAGTCCGCATGGATTTTGGGGCGACGAGTGAAGGGATGCACGGATGAAGATCTTTTTTTCCGTCGGGGAGCCCAGTGGCGATCTACATGGAGCCAATCTGATCCGCCAGTTGCGGGAGCAGGCCCCCCACGTTCAATGCACCGGTTTTGGTGGCCCTCGCATGGCGGCGGCCGGCTGTCATCTGCTGGCCGATCTGACCGAACTGGCCATCATGTGGTTCCTGCGCGTGATCTTGAACTTGCATCGCTTTTGGTTCTACTATCGAATGGCCAAGCGATGCTTTCGAGATCAGCGGCCCGATGCCGTCGTGCTGATCGATTATCCGGGCTTTAACTGGTGGATCGCTCGAGCAGCGAAACGTTATCAGATCCCCGTCTTCTACTACGGCGTTCCGCAGATGTGGGCTTGGGCACCGTGGCGAGTCCGGAAGATGCAGCGTCTGGTGGATCACGTCTTGTGCAAACTGCCCTTCGAAGCCCAATGGTTTCAGCAACGCGGTTGCCAAGCAACCTACGTCGGCCACCCGTACTTTGACCAGTTGGCCGAGCAGGTGTTGGACCAGGCGTTTGTGTCTGAGTTGGATCGTGGGTCCGGGCCACTGATCACCATCCTGCCCGGCTCGCGCACTCAAGAAGTGCTGGGCAACCTGCCTTGGTTTTTGAAAACGGCCGGACTGATCCAGCGCCGCGTTCCAGAAGCTCGCTTTGCCATCGCCAGCTTCAACGAACGCCAAGCCGAAATCGCTTGTCGGATGGTGGTCGATTCGACGCTGGACGCAGAAGTTTTCGTGGGTCGCACTGAGGAATTGATCCAGGCGAGCGAGTGTTGCCTGGCCTGTTCCGGATCGGTTTCCTTGGAATTGTTGTTCTACACCAAACCCTCGTTGATTCTGTATTGGACCAAACGGTTCGGCTTGAACGTCGCCACGCGATGGTTCATCAAGGTCCGCTTTATCACCCTGGTAAATCTGCTGGCAGCTCGCGATCCGTTCCTCTCACCGGGACAACGCTACGACCAGACGGAGGCCAGTGCAGACAACGTGCCCTTGCCCGAGTATCTCACCTGCGACGACCCGTCGCGAGCCATGGCGGATCGGATCGTCCAGTGGTTGAACGACGACATGGTCTACCAACGTCGTCGCAAACAATTGCTGGACCTGAAACGTCAGCACGTCGACACGGGCGCTTCGCGCACCGCCGCGGCCTACCTGCTGCGTGTGCTACACGGCCCAACCTCGATCCCCGGTCCCAACGCAGAACCGCAGACCGATCCCCGTTGCGACAGGCGATCTGCGTAAACTCCCATACGGGCGTGTCACTTATTCACCTTCGGGCGGTTCGCCAAGTCGGGGTCATCGTTGGCCGAGCTGCTTAGCACCGTTCGAGAAATAACTGTCCAATGTCCCCTCGCCCCTCGTGGGACAGGGCAGGGTGAGGCGGCAGAAAGTGCGTCAGTTATTTATCGAACGGTGCTTAGGATGTGCTGTTCTGATGCGAGAAACGACTCTCGCCCGCGCGTCCTTTTTGTTTTCCTTGGTTCAAACTGCTTGAATTCTCCAGTTTGACGGTTATGCTGGTTAGTTGCGATGGGAAGTTTTGTTTGTTGCAACAAAACCAAACTGAACGAAGGAGAACGAAAAGATGTTCCGCAAAAAGCTTGCAGTGGCGATCCTGCTCGCCGCGTTGATGTCCTCCGTGGCGGCGGATCGGTCGGATGCCGGGTGGCATACCTGGGGTTATGGTTACCACCCCTACGCGGTTTCCTACCGAGCCGTTTATCCGACCGTGGTGGTTAGGCCCATCCATCATCCGTGGGCCTATCGGCCTGTGTTGGGTCACCGTTGGGGCCGTTGGGGCCATTGGGGCCATTGGGGCCGTTGGCGTCACAGCTACCATGTGCCCGCTTATTCTTGGTACGGCAGTTCGTGCTGTTGGTCGGGATGCGGGGTTCCGCACTGCTACTCTGTCCCCCACTGCTACACGGTGACACCCCATTGTTGCGACGGTGTGGTTGTCGAGTCGCAGAAGCCGGTCGTTCCGTCGGAGCACGACGAGCCGACTCCGGCCGATGAAGCACCCTCGCTTCCACCGTCGGAAATGCCGCCTGCGGATGATCCGGCAGCGGAGCCGGCCGAGCCTGACGTTGGGCTGCCAGAGCTTCCCGAAACACGGATGCCAGCCGATCTGGAACTGCCCGATTTGCCCGTGCCGCCACAGCCCGACCCGGTTGTGCCTGATTCGCTGTTGCCACTTCTGCCCGGCGATCAGTCGATGCACGAACCGGCGTTAGGCAGCGCGACCTTGGCGGTTCGAGTGCCCCACAATGCGCGGGTCTACATCAACGATCGTCCGACCCGGACGACGGGAAGTTACCGCCAGTACATCTCGCGTGGTTTGGTTCCTGATAGCGACTATACGTACGAGGTTCGCGTCGACGTGGTGCGTGACGGCCGTACGATCAGCGACGTCCGCACCGTGAACCTTCGCGCCGGCGGTTCCCAAGAACTGGCGTTCCGCATGGACCGTCAACCGGCAACGATCGCCGCTGGAGATTCCGCAGCCACATCGCTGACGTTGCACGTTCCCGAATCGGCTCGAGTCACCTTGGAAGGGAAATCGACCGAAGTGACGGGAGAGGTGCGAAGGTTCGTAACACGTGAGTTGAACGAAGGCCAACGTTGGGAAGATTATCAAGTGGTGGTGGAATTCGAGCAAGATGGTCAAGTGCAGACCAGCGTCAAGACGATTGATCTGGTCGCTGGTAGCGATCACCAATTGTCGTTCGATTTCCTGCCGCCGCGTGTCGCATCACGGTGACGGAGGCCCTTTACGGTGTGAAGTCCATGCCGTACAGCGAACTGGAGCCACGGCTGGTGCCCGCATAGAACACCAGCATCCAGCGATCATCGCCGATGGGCGTCATCCACGGGTACGACCAGTCCGACAGATTGGCCGCATCGGCGGGGATGGCCGCCAATCGGCCTTGGCGTTTCCAGTCCAGGCGTTCGATGTCAGCGGTCCAGAGATCCGCGCGGCCACGGGTAGGATCGTGGTCGCCGCGAATCGATTGGATGGCGTACAGCCGCGTGGCGTCCGTGGGGTCGACGGTGATGAACGGGCTGGGTTGGCGGCCCGGTAACCCGTCGGGGATCGCCAACGTGGACGGTTCGATTCGCCAGGTTTGGCCCAGATCGTCGGAAACCGCTTGGTCGTAACGCCGCGTATCAGCATCGCGTGCCAGGCGAAGCAAACCGACCAATCGCCCTTGGGCAAACGTGAACGCGGGCTCGAAATACGCGTTTTGGGTCACTACCTGCGGTGGTCCCCAGCTCTGACCATGGTCATCGGAGACCGACATCCAGATTCCGGTGCTCGGTTCGCTCGGGCGCCGGTAGTGACCGAAGACAACCAATCCCAGTTCCGGCACTTGCAGGATGTGCCCATAGACGGAACCGGTCTTATTTTCGGCCAGTGCCGCGGTATCGATCCGATGCCAAGTCTTGCCGTCATCGATGCTACGCCATCCCAGGATCGTGTTTTGCTGGTCGCCCGAATAGGCCATCGCCAGCAGCACTACCGCACCGTCGCCGGCCAACCCCAGGGCCATGTTGCCGCAGTCCCGGTAACGGTGATCGTCGTCGGGAAAATATGCCAGCACGTTGGGCGAACTGAAGCTGGTTGCCCGGTCGGTGGAAATCGAGATCGCCGGGCCTGATCCGCCGATGTTGTGACCGACGCCGGCACTGTACGCCAGGACCAGGGTGCCGCCGGGGGTGGCGACGATCTTGGGCCAGGAAAGATGAGCGATGGCCGGTGCGGTGGGGGCCGGAACCAGCAGTCGCGGTTGGCCGTAATCACCGCCCAGCGGTTGAGGGTCTGCGGCGACGACGGCCAAGGTCCAACATAAGACCCAATGAACGAATGTCATGATGATCCATCCCCCCTGATTAGAGAAAAAACCCCATACCTCGGCAAACCAAGTACAACTGCAGGTGCTCGTGGCGTATTTCCCGAGGCAACTGCTGCAGCAACGGACGCAGGCGTGTCGGCGGCTGATCGCCCACCACCCGATCCAACGCTGCCAAATGGTCGGGCCCCAAAATCCAGGTGGCGTCGACGGGTAACTCCTCCTCGACCGCCTGCAGCAGATGAGCCACCAGTTGCTGGTCGTCCAGTTGACGGATCTGCTGGCACTCGTCCGCCGTAAATCCATCGTGCAACAAACGCCAAGTCCAATAATAACTCGGCTTCACCACGTTCTGTTGGCCAAGATCGGCCGATCGCGCTGGATGGTTCCCTGTCGCGAGGGCCGCTTGGACTTCAACCGCTTGGGCTTCGGCCGCCTGATACGCGGGGTCCGTCTCGCGGATCGAATCCGGCCGCATCGGTTTTGGTGGTGCTGGCGATGGTGGTGGTGCTGGCTCGGATGATTGTTCGTCGGTCCTGTCCAGATGATCTGCGATGATCTCCAGGACCTGCTCGCCGTAGGACTGTGCGAACGCCTGACCGACGCCCTTGATGTCCAACAACTGGACCAGGTCCGTGGGCATCAGCGCGGCAAGCTGTTTCAAGACCGCGTTGGTGGTGACGCAATAGGCCGGCCAACCGGCTGCGGCGGCCGTTTGCCGCCGCCACTCGCGCAGCGTTTGTTCCAGTTGCGGATCGGCCTCCGATTCATTTGATTCCACGTCGTCGGTCAAATCCGTTCCGGCCTTGGAAGCCTGACCATCGGCCCCTGTCTTGGACAATCGGCGAGCCACCTGGACCGACAGCGAAAACGATTCCGGCAGCGGGGCCTGGCCACGCATCACCTGATGGCCCAGATCCGTCAAACGCAGCACGGGCCGATTCCGCTCGACATCCGTCTGGTCCAACATTCCGGCGGCCAGGACGGCGTCGATCAACTCGGTCACCTCTGGCAATGTCAGATGCGCCAGCAGCCCGAAGGTGCTCAACTGGTCCAGGCGAAATCGGAGGACCTTCGAAGCTTGTGAACCGCTGAGCATCTGCGCGATGATTCCCTTCCCGAAACGCTCTTGAGCTCGGGCGACGCCACTTAACACCATCCGCACGGCTTGGGTCACTTCGGTATGATCTGCGCCGGCCGCTAAGGGCTGAGAGCGAGCCGTTGTCGATTGCCGCTGGCCGCAGTTGTCGCACCGTTGGCAGTCACGGGCGTCGGGGTCCCCAAAATAGTCCAAGATCACGCGCTGGCGGCAATGGCGGGCGCGAGCGAACCGGATAACGTGTTCCAACTTGTCGTACTCCGCTTGCCGGCGCGTTGCCAGTTCGTCGAAATCGATCTCCAATTGGTCGAACGGCTTATCACGATTCAGCAGATGGATTGCCCGACCTCGAAAGGCAGGTACGTAATCAAAGGCTTCCAGCCGATTGAGTTCTCGTAAGGCGCGCAGCACCGAATCGCGGTCCAACGAAACGGCCGCAGCCACTCGCTGCGGATGAAAATAGACCCGGTCCCGGCGCCGATCGTCCACTTCCTGCTCGATCGCTCGCAACACGCGGCGCTGGACCCGAGCTTCCTTGGGCAGCAGGTCGACCAGTGTGGGCAGGTCGCTGTCCAGACGGATCGAGGCCCGGTTCTCGCCCGTATCCAAACGCTCCAGGGCTCCCGCCTTTTCCAGCAACCGCTCGCATGCTCCGACGCCTTCGGCGCCGACGGGCAATGCCAGACGCTCTTTCAGGTCCTCCAACGTGATCTCGATCGGATCCTGCTCCAAAGTGCGCAAGTACTCGTAGACCGCTTGGACCGTCTCGCGAGACGGGTAGGCGTTTTCGATGAAGAATTCCTGGATGTACCGGTCCTGGTAGGTGTACAGCAGCAAGCAGCGTGACGGTTGGCCATCGCGGCCCGCGCGCCCGGCTTCTTGATAGTAGGCCTCCAGGCTGCCCGGCATGTTGTAATGCACGACGAAGCGCAGGTTCGATTTGTCGATGCCCATACCGAATGCGTTGGTCGCCGCGACGATCTGCAACCGATCCGCCATGAAGTCCTCCTGGACTTGACGCCGTTCTTCGGGCAGCATCCCCGCGTGGTACGTACCCACGGCCCGCCGCAACGACGTCGCGACCAACTGCCGGATCTCTTCGCACCGTTTGCGCGACGATGCGTAGATGATTCCCGACCCAGGCTCTTCGCGCAGGAATTCCAACAGACGTTGGTCCTTTTCGCGACCGTTGCTGATGTCCTGCACCTCGAAACGCAAATTCTCCCGCGCGAACCCGGATACGAAGATACGAGGATCACGCAACTGCAACATCTGGACGATGTCCTCGCGGACATGCGGGGTCGCCGTCGCGGTCAACGCGATGGTCTGCGGATTACCCAGCCGCTGACGAAAACGACCCAGACGAGCGTAATCGGGTCGGAAATCATGCCCCCATTCGCTGACGCAATGCGCTTCGTCCACCGCCAGCAACTGCACGCTCGATCCGCGAATCGCTTCCAAAAACCGTTGATTCCGCAGACGCTCGGG
>SKVE01000359.1 GCA_007129635.1 Planctomycetaceae bacterium | reverse complement strand
GTCGAGGCCGGGCTTCCTTTCGAACGCCTGCTGGCCGGCCCCCGCTGTGCATTGGCTCCGCTGCATCGGTCACCTGCTTTCGAAGAGTGGGCTGCCGAGCAGGATCGGATGCTGATCCACGGCCCGATGCTCGGCCATATCACAGCCGATGCAGCCTCGTTCTGGGTGCGAACCGCGCGGGAAGCCGAAGTGTTGGTCGAAGTTGTCAAACAAGGCGATGCCGCAATCGCGTCGGGCCAAGGCCGAACCTGTGCCGAACAAGACTTTACGGCTGTGGTGCGTATCCAAGGGCTGGAGCCCGATACCGAGTACAACTATCGACTGGCCATCGACGGGCAAGCGATCCCGGTCGAAGGCAGTTCGTTTCAGACGTATCCCGAGCCGGGGACGCCGGGCCAGTACCTGGTCGCGTTTGGTGCGTGTGCGGGCTACGTGGCTGAACACGAACGGATGTGGGAAACGATCCGGCAGCACGAACCGCGAGCCCTGTTGCTGCTGGGTGACAACGTGTACATCGACGACCCGAAGCACGTGATGACGCAGCACTACTGCTACTACCGCCGACACAGCCAACCGCAATGGCGGCGGCTGATCGCGGGCCGCGGCGTCTATGCCATCTGGGACGACCACGACTTCGGCGAGGACGATAGCTTCGGGGGGCCGGAGATCGATGTGCCGTCTTGGAAACGGCCCGTCTGGGAGGTGTTCCGGCAGAACTGGAACAACCCGGCCTATGGTGGCGGCCAGCAGCAACCGGGCTGCTGGTTCGACTTCTACCTGGGCGACGTCCACTTCATCATGCTCGATGGCCGGTACTACCGCGAAGAAGGAGGCCGGCAGCGGAAAGAGGTCGAAAACCCATCGATGCTGGGCCCCGTCCAACTGGCCTGGCTGAAAGAGACGCTGAAGCATTCCCGCGGAACGTTCAAGATCCTGGCATCGCCCGTACCCTGGGCGCCGGGAACCAAAGGCGGGCCGCCAGGCGGTCTGGATACGTGGGATGGGTTCACCGGCGAACGTGATGCTATCTACGACTTCCTTCACGAACAAGGCATCTCTGGAGTCGCCTTGCTCGCCGGCGATCGGCACCGCTCCGACGCGCGCCGCATCACGCGCGACAACGGCTACGATCTTTACGACCTGCTGAGCGCCGGACTGACCAACTACCACACCCATCCGGTCGTCTCGACCCCCGGGCTGTTGTTCGGCTACAACGAGAAGAACTCGTTCGCATTGCTGCACTTCGACACCCAGTCCGAAGATCCGACGCTGACCTACGAAATCATCAGCATCGACAACGAATCGATCTGGTCACTCGACCTGACGCTCAGCCAACTCACGGATCCGAAATGATGCAGGATGGCTACGAAACGAAAACCACAAACGAAGAAGCGTTTGTCGACGGAAAACGGCGTCCGGCCCCTGGTCGGCGTGATCATGGGCAGTCGATCGGATTGGGAGACCATGCGCCACGCCTCGGAGATCTTGGATCAGTTTCAGGTGACTCACGAGTGCCGTGTCGTGTCGGCTCATCGCACGCCGGCGTGGATGAGCGAGTATGCCGGTTCGGCCGAAGCACGCGGCTTGCAGGTAATCATTGCCGGAGCGGGCGGCGCCGCGCACCTGCCCGGGATGATCGCTGCCCAAACCATCGTGCCCGTCTTAGGCGTGCCCGTCCAGAGCCGCGCCTTGCAAGGTCTGGACTCGCTGTTGTCGATCGTGCAGATGCCGGGTGGCGTTCCCGTTGCAACGCTGGCGATTGGCGAGGCCGGAGCGAAGAACGCCGCCTTGCTTGCGGTACGCATCCTGGCTAACAGTGAACCGCGACTGCGAGCCGAACTGCACCAGTTCCATTCGAGTCAAACCCAACAAGTCTTGGATGATTCAATACTATGAACCGAACGATTCTTCCAGGGTCTGTGATTGGTGTGTTGGGCAGCGGTCAGTTGGGCCGCATGTTCGCCATCGCCGCGCGCCGGATGGGCTATCGCGTCCATGTCTTGTCTCCTGACGACGATACGCCGACGGGACAGGTGGCCGATGTCGAGCTTCAAACCAGCTATGACGATCTGGACGCAGTCGCTCAATTCGCGCGCAGCGTGTCGGCGATCACGTTTGAGTTCGAGAATGTGCCGGTTGCTACCGCCGAGATCGCGGCCCGCTACGCGCCGGTCCGCCCAGCCGGTCAGGTGCTGCACACGACTCAGAATCGTCTGCGGGAGAAGACGTTTTTGCGCGACGCCGGCTTGCCGGTGACGCCCTTTGCCGCGGTGCGATCCCGTGCCGAGATCAACGAAGCGATCACCGAAGTGGGGTTGCCCGCTGTGATGAAAACCGCCTCATGGGGTTACGACGGCAAAGGACAATGCCGCATCGAGTCACTTGAACAGGCAGAACAAGCGTGGGACAAACTTGGTGGGGGCAACGCCATCTTGGAACGATGGATCGACTATGCTTCCGAATTGTCCGTCGTGGCCGTACGGGGCATGAACGGCGAACTGGCATGCTTCGATCCCATCACGAACATCCATCGCAACCACATCCTGGACGTATCCCTGTCGCCGGCGGGGGTGGCTCCTCGAATCGCTCTGGATGCCATTGAACTGGCGCAATCGGTGATGATCCAATTGGACGTGGTAGGCGTGTTGTGCGTCGAGTTCTTCGCGACACAGCAAGGCAACCTGTTGATCAACGAACTGGCGCCTCGCCCGCACAACTCGGGGCACTTGACCATCAACGCCCATGTGGCTTGCCAATTCGAGCAGCAGGTTCGTGCGGTATGCGGATTGCCGCTGGCCTCCACCGAGCAGATGCAACCCGCTGCGATGGTCAATCTGCTGGGCGACCTTTGGAGCGATGGCGAACCCGCCTGGCAGCGAGCATGCTCGCTGCCGGACATCAAGCTGCATCTCTACGGGAAACGCGAAGCTCGGCCCGGCCGCAAGATGGGGCATCTGACGTCGCTCGCTTCGACCGCCGAAGCCGCCGCCAAGCACGCCTTGGAAGCTCGCCGCCGACTGAGGGCCCCCTAGGTGACGAGCGCCCCTAGGTGACACCCAACCACCGGAAACCGCCTATTGAGCTTAATCTGGTGGGACCGCTTGGAGTTTTTCCAGCACCGACGGAGCCACTTCGAACGCGGTGCCATGCCGGGTTCCACGCGGGAAATGAACGTGATCGGAAATGTCTTGCCATGTTTCCAGATCGGACGAGGCCACCGCGCCATACCGGCCTTGGGTGTACTTGTCGAAATAGACGATCCACCGTTGGCCGATCTTCAGCGCTGCCGATCCTTCAGACCAATCATCCCCGCTAAGCGGTTCGGAGGCCGGGCCGTAAGGGCCTGCGGCGTTCTCCGAAAAGGCCACGCGGATGTTCTTTTCGGCTCGCGGAGCCTTCGTTTCGTCTTTCAGAAACATCGCGTAACGATCGTTCTTTGCATCGCGAATGATGAAAGTATCGATCACGTTAAAGCCCGGTTCGTAGAACAAGGCTGGGTCGGTATAGGTTTTGAAGTCCTTGGTGGCCACGAAATACATGCGATGGTTGTTGTCGTCGTCGGGATGTTCGGTCTCGGGAAAACGCCCCGGAATCGTTGTGGCCCAGCAAATCAGATAGGTTTCCGTCTGAGCATCGTAGTAGATCTCCGGCGCCCAGCAGTTTTTCGCGGTCGGTTCGTGCTTCATCACCGGCAGGAAGGTTTGCTCCGACCAGTTGATCAGATCTTTGGAGTGGGCCAGGCCGATCCCGTTGTCCCACCAACCGGTGGTCCAGACCATGTGAAACGTGCCGTCGGGGCCTTGCACGATGCTCGGATCCCGCATTAGCTTGCTGCCGATTTCGGGTGTGAGAAACGACTGATTGTTCTTGAGTGCCGTCCACCGCAGGCCGTCATGACTCGAGGCCAGATGCAGCCCCGTTTCGCCATTGCCGCGGAAATAACTGAACAGATACACCGATTCCGGGGTCGCTTGTTGGGCCACCGCCGAGCCGCCCAACACGGCGGCGATCGTGATTGCTACGGTGGTGATTTTGCGCACGTTCATGGTGTGTCTCCTGAAGATTGGGAGTACGGTCAATGTCGCTTTTCCCGTCACTGGACGGTCGTGTCGGCCAACCGGCTCTAACTTAGGTGCGTGAACAGTTTGTGACAAGCAGGGGGCGCATTTCAACCGGCCAGCAGCTTGCTGCAGGGTTCGCCTTCGTTGATCGTAGGACGTTCCGGCCGGCCCTTGTGGAAGTAGGTCAGTTGCATGTGATCCAATCCCATCAGATGCAGGATGGTTGCATGCAGGTCGTGGACGTGCAGCCGGTTTTCGACCGCGTGCAAACCGATTTCGTCGGTCGCACCGATCGTCTGGCCGCCACGGATGCCGGCCCCGGCCATCCACATTGTGAATCCGTACGGGTTATGGTCGCGTCCGTCGCCTTGTTCGCTGACCGGCGACCGCCCGAATTCGCCGCCCCAGACGACCAGCGTCTGGTCCAGCAGGCCGCGTCGCTTCAGGTCTTGGATCAGACCAGCGACCGGCTGATCCATCTCGCGGCACAGACCCGCATGATTTCTTTCCAGCCCCGAATGGGCATCCCAGCGGCTGCCCGAGCCATGGTAGAGTTGGACAAAGCGCACGCCGCGTTCGACGAATCGTCGCGCCAACAGGCATTGCCGACCGAACGTGGCGGTTTCTTTCTGGTCCATGCCGTACAGACTTTGTGTCTCGGCGCTTTCCCGGGTCAGGTCGACGGCTTCGGGAGCCGCCGATTGCATCCGAAACGCCAGCTCGTAGCTTTCGATCCGAGCCTCTAATTCGGTCTGATGGCCGCGCGTCGCCATGTGCTGGCGATTCCACTGGTTCAACAGATCCAACTTGGCTCGCTGCTGCGAATGACTGAGTTCGGCAGACGGCTTCAGGAACCGGATCGGTTCGGCATCGGGGCGCATGGCCGTGCCTTGGTAGGAAGCGGGCATGAACCCCGCTCCCCAATTCCGCGGACCGTTGACCACGCGTCCCGGATTGTCCTCCATGACGACAAACACCGGCAGGCTGTCGTTAGCGGTGCCTAACCCGTAGTGCACCCAGGCGCCCAACGATGGGCGACCACCCAGGGTCGAACCGGTGTTCATCTGGCAGACGCCGTTGGAGTGGTTCAAGCCGTCGGCCCAGCAGGAACGGATGACGGCGATATCGTCCACACAACCCGCCAGATGCGGCAGCCAGTCGCTAACCCACGTGCCATTTTCGCCATACTGCTTCCAGGTGCGTTTCGAAGCCATCAAGGGCGCACCGTATTCACCCATGGGCGCGATGATGGACCCAAAACTCTCGGGCAGGGGCTGGCCAGCCAAATCCTCCAGTCGTGGTTTGGGATCGAACAAGTCGATGTGGCTGGGACCGCCCTCCATGAACAAAAAGATCACGCTGGTGGCTCGAGCCTGCGGCAGCTTTGTGGATGACGTATCGGCGGCGGCAACCGGCAGCCATCGGTCTCGCCCCAATAGGTAACTCAAGGCCACCGCGCCAAAACCGGCGCCGCCATGAACGAGCATCTGCCGCCGAGTGACCGGCTGGATACGATGAAGGATTGGGGGATTGTTTGTCATGGGTTCAATCCACGTAGAAGAATTCGTTGGAGTTCAACAGGATGTGGCACAGTTCGCTGAGCGCGATCGCGTGGGGGTCTTTCCCATCGGTGGGTGAAGCGGAAGCTCGTGTCAGATGGTTCGCTCGAGGCGAAGCATCCTGGAAAAAGCCAGCTTCAGACTCGAAACGCCAGAAGCCCACCGTGGCTTGGTCGATCTGCGAGTCGTGGATCAACAGCTCCGATTCCTCGCGTGCCAAATCCGATATTCGGACATCATCGATCAATCCGTCCCATTGGTGGCGAGTCGAACCGTCGCGGCCTCCGATCATCAAGGCGGCCGACGATCGGTGATGCCCGGTGACTCGATGAGCTACCTGGGCGGTCTGCAGCGGCGAGTTTGGATCGGAGAGGTCTTTCAGGTAGAAGGTGATGCCGGACGGACGGGTGTCGGTGATGCGGACACTGACGGCCACGTAGTACGGATTGTTCAATTCCGGCCGCAGGTCGGAGGCGATGACCTCGTAACCTGCCCCGCCGTTGGCCGGATCACCGACCAGTTGCAGGATCAGGTTCCTGGGCTGATAGCTCGAACGTTGGCTGGTCACCCCCAGCGCCCAACCGGGACGTGCATGGTTGTCGTCCCAATGCGACACGATCGTACAGACACTGGCGTCCCGGTACAACGATCGCAGCACGATGACGGCTTCGACCGTAAAGTCCCCGCTGGGCAAACTCGGATGGTTGCGCAGGCTCAAACGATCTTCGGGGCGACGGCGATCGATAAGGGCAGCCTGGCCTTCGCGCACCGAGATCGTCCCGACCGACGGCTCCGTAGCGGATCTGGCTTCCAGGTCAGCCTGCGCCTCGGCTAACCGCTGCTGGAAAAACGCCCACGCCTGTTGCTGCTCGTGCGGTTGAACCGATCGACCATAGGCCAGTTGGAAAGCCTGATCGATCCGCTGGGCATCACTGTCCAGCGGCATGCGTTGCAGCCGCGAGGCCATCGCCTCGGCTCGAGCCAACGGCCAAGGCGAGTTCCACATCAGCAGCGCCTGAGTTGGCGTGGTGGTCACGTGACGCTGGTCGGTACTGACGAACCCATCCGCACCATCGAACGCCTCGATCATGGGATCTCGCTGATTGCGTCTTACCCGGCAGTAGACGCTACGGCGCGGCTGTTGCGCTTCGACACTGGCGCCACCCGCCGCCAGATTCAATTCGCCGCTGACCGACAGCATCGCATCGCGGATTTGCTCCGCGTCCAGACGCCGGACATTGGCCCTCCAGAGCCAGCGATTCTCCGGATCGACTTCCCACTCCCACGCGTTCGATGCGGCCTGGCCTAGCGCCGATTGACGATAGGTAGCGGACAGCACGATCATTCGATGCAAGGGCTTGAATCGCATCTCGCCTTCGATGAAACGCGAGGCCAGCCAGTCGAGCAGTTCGGGATGAGACGGCAGATCGCCCAGGCGTCCAAAATCGCTGGGCGTTCCCACAAGCCCCACGCCGAAATGCTGTTGCCATACGCGGTTGACGATCACACGAGCGGTCAGCGGATTGTCGGCACTGGTGATCCAGCGAGCCAGGGCGGTACGCCGACCGGTCGAATTCGCCGAAGCAGGCGGTCCGATCTCGGCCGGCGACGGATCCAAGACCGTCAGGAAACCGGGCGGGATATCGCGTTGCTGGCGATCACCCGCCATGACCGTGCGCGGCCCGACGGGGCCGACGTCGCTGACCGTCATCGCTGGCGGCAGCGGTTGAGGCTTGAGCGATTCGAATTCGTCCAGTTGCGACTTGAGCACCTTCCATCGCTCCAGTGCTTCCCCCTTCAACTGCTTGGCAAAGTCCACTCGATCCACTTCGGCTCGCGCCTGGCGTTCGGCCAATTCGGCCAACTGGTGCTCCAGCGGCAGGCGCTCTTCCGGCGGCTTGTCCATCATCGGCCGGATGTCTAACGGGAATTTATCGACCGCACGTCGTCGCGCCTGTTCGATGACCGGCTGCTGCAACACTTCCATCTGCTGCCGGATTTCTGCCGTCTTTGTTTCCCACTGGGCTTGTTGGTGTCGATATTCGTTTTGCTGGACTCCATCAGCGTAAGGTAGATCATCACGAGGCAGCAGCGGGGTGAAGAACGCCTTCAAACGGTAGTAGTCTTCTTGCAGGATCGGATCGAACTTGTGATCGTGACAGCGGGCACAGCCGACGCTGATGCCCAGGAACACGTCGCTCGTGACGTCCGTGATATCCACCAGCATGCTGTCCCATTGACTTCGCACGTCGCGTTGGTTGTGTTCGTAGATCCCCAGCCGCAGGTAGGCCGTGGCCGCCAGGGCATCCAGATCGTCAGGCAGCGCTTCGTCGCCGGCCAGTTGCTCCAGCACGAACCGATCGTAAGGCTTGTCCTCGTTGAACGCCCGGACCACATAGTCCCGGTAACGCCAGGCATGCGGCCGGTAGGCATCCTGGCGGTAGCCGTCCGATTCTGCATAGCGGACAAGATCCAACCAGTGACGCGCCCAACGTTCACCGTACCGAGGACTATCCAACAGACGATCCACCAGCCGCTCGTAAGCGTCCGGTGCTGAATCCGCCATGAACGTTTGGACCTCGTCCGGCGTCGGTGGTAGCCCGGTCAGATCGAATGTCACTCGGCGAATCAAAACGGCACGGTCCGCCTCCGGCGAAGGCGTCAACCCTGCCGCGTTCAATCGTTCGAGTACGAAACGATCGATCTCGTTGCGGCACCACAAGTCATTTTCGATCACCGGTGGCAGGGGATTGCTGATCGGCTGGAACGACCACCAAGCGCGATCCGCGTCGGTGATCTTGCTGCCGCTTTCGGGCACCTGGCGGATCGTCGAACCGTCGTAGCCGGGCCACGCCGCGCCGGACTCGATCCACCGCACCAGCACGTCGATCTCCTCGTCCGGCATCTTGCCGCCGGGCGGCATCGCGTACGACTCGTAACGGATCGCCTCGATCAACAGGCTGTCGTCAGCATGTCCGGGCAAAAGAGCTGGTCCCGATTCGCCGCCCACCAGTAGGGCCTCCATCGAATCGACTCGCAGACCACCCCGCTGCCGCCCTTCGCCATGACACGAATAACAGTGTTCGGCCAAGATCGGACGCACCGACTCTTCAAAAAAACGGATCTGATCCACGGTCGGCTCCGCAGTCGTCAACGTCGGCAACGTCAACGCCAGCAGCAGCCCCACCGGCACCCATCGAATGAATC
>SKVE01000466.1 GCA_007129635.1 Planctomycetaceae bacterium | reverse complement strand
GGTCAGTTGTGGGCCATCAATCCGGAGACCGGCTTTTTTGGCGTCGGGCCCGGGACCAGCACGAAGACCAATCCGAACATGATGAAGACGATCGCGCGTAACACGATCTACACCAACGTCGTTCTGAAGGAGGACGGTACGGTCTGGTGGGAAGGCCATGACGACGAACCGCCGGCCGAAGCGTTGGACTGGAAAGGCAACCGCTGGACACCTGAGACCGTGGACGAGAACGGCAACCCGGTGCTGGGCGCCCATCCGAACAGCCGGTTCACTGCACCACTGGTGCAGTGCCCGTCGCATTCCTACCGCACCGAGCATCATCACGGTGTGCCCATCTCGGCGATCGTCTTCGGCGGTCGGCGGACGCATCTGGCGCCGTTGGTCTACGAAGCGTTCGATTGGGAACACGGAACCTTCATCGGTGCCACCATGGGTTCGGAACGCACGGCGGCCCAGTTCGGCAAGCAGGGCGAAACTCGCCGCGATCCGATGGCCATGTTGCCCTTCTGTGGTTACCACATGGGCGAGTACTTCCAGCATTGGCTAGAGATGGGACAGCGGATGAGCCGGCCGCCGAAGATCTTCCACGCCAACTGGTTCCGCCAGGACGAGAACGGCGAGTTTCTCTGGCCGGGATTCGGCGAGAACTTGCGGGTGATCGAGTGGATTTTGGACCGATGCCGTGGCGAAAGGGATGCGATCAAGACCCCGATCGGCTACATACCCACGCCCGACAGTCTGGACTTGACGGGCCTGACGATCTCTCAAGAAAGCTTGGAAGCCTTGAACGCAATCGACCGCGATGCCTGGTACCGGGAGACCGAGGAGATCGCGTCGTTCTTCCAGAGTTTTGGCGATCGCTTGCCGAAAGAGTTGTGGACGCAGTTGGAATCGCTGCGTTTGCGGTTGCGAACCGCGATCTCGCTGTTGACACCGGGCATCGAGACGCGTCCGTTGGCGGAGGGATTGAACGAGACGATCGAGCGTGAAAACCCGTACGTCTTTGGCATGCTTTCGCGACTGGGCAAACGCATGTACTTCCCCAAGGGGATTCTGGCGCAGAGCGAAGAGGCCAAGCAGAAGGCCAAGACTTGCAATGCCACGATCGGGATCGCGACCGAACAGGGCAAGCCGATGTTCCTGCCGTCGATCATGAAGTATTTCAATGAACTGGGGCCCGGCGATACGCTACCCTACGCCCCGGCGCTGGGACGTCCCGATTTGCGACAAGCCTGGAAAAAGCATCTTTTGGAAAAGAATCCCAGCTTGGCGTCCGGCAGTATTTCTACGCCGATCGTTACCGGCGGTGTGACGCATGCGCTCAGCCTGGTCGGCGACCTGTTCGTCGATCGGGGTGATATGATCCTGATGCCCGACATGTTCTGGGAGAATTACGAGCTGCAGTTCGGCGTCCGGTACGGCGGCCAATTGGCCGTTTTCCCGTCGTTTAACGCCAGCGGCGGGTTCAACCTGGCAGCTTTCCGCCAGGCGATGGCGACCCGCGCCGGTAGTTGGAAGACGATCGTGATCCTGAATTTCCCCAACAATCCCACGGGTTACTCGATCACCAAGTCCGAGGCCGACGAGGTGGTTGGGGTGCTGCATGAATCGGCCGAGGATGGTCGCGATTTGGTGGTGGTCAGCGATGATGCTTACTTCGGCCTGTTCTACGATGACGACGTGTTGCCGGAATCGCTGTTTGCAAAACTGGCTGGGTTACACGAGCGGATCTTGGCGGTCAAAGTCGACGGGCCGACCAAGGAGCAGTTCGTCTGGGGATTCCGTACCGGCATGCTGACGTTCGGAACCAAGGCATTCCTGAGCGACGTGGCGCTGCATCAGGCGTTAGAGCGGAAAGTCGCCGGCGCAATCCGCAGCGGTATCTCGAATTGCTCGCATCCAGCCCAATCGATCCTGGCCAGGGCCATGGCCGATCCGGAACTCGCCGTCCAGCAGCAACAAAAGAAAGCCATCTTGCAGGCTCGAGCTGCCAAGGTCCACGAAGTGCTTGCGGCTGCCGATTACTCCGATGTCTGGGAGGCCTATCCTTTCAACGCCGGGTATTTCATGTGCCTGAAACTGAAGGGGATCGATGCCGAAGCCTTCCGCAAACACCTGCTGGAGAAATACGGCATCGGTGTCATCGCCGACGGCACGCGTGACATTCGCGTGGCCTTTTCGTCGGTCGACGAGTCCGAACTGGAATCGGTGTACACCACCATGGGAAAAGCGGCAAGGGAACTGGCCGCCGACCAGTAAGGCGTCCCCGGTCCAGCGTTGCTGCGGTTTTACGCCGTTCGGGCCGATTCTTCGAGCACCTGACAATCCGGCAGCGAGTCCAGGAACAAACGACCGTACGGTTTCGTGCGGATCCGTGGGTCCAGCAGCACGACGATCCCTTGATCCTGCTGGCTGCGGATCAAGCGGCCGAAGCCCTGCCGCAGCTTGATGGCGGCCGCCGGCACCTGATAATCGACAAACGGATTGCCACCGGCTCGACGGATCGCCTCCAATCGGGCTTGCAATAAGGGATGGTCCGGCACGCTGAACGGCAGTTTCGTGATGATCACATTCTGCAACGCCTCGCCCGGCACGTCGACGCCCTGCCAAAAACTGTCCGTCCCAAACAACACCGATCGAGGTTGCTTCTTGAATTGCTGCAGCATTTGGTGGCGAGGCGTTCCTTCCGATTGGCTGAACAGGGCTAATTGCTGCTGCGTGAGCCAAGCGGTCAGGTCCCGTGTGGCTCGTCGCATCATTTCGTAACTGGTGAACAGAACGAATGCTCGACCATCGGTCCGCTCGATGTATCGGCGGATCATGGGGATGCACTGATTCTCGAACTCGGTGCGCTGGCTGGTCGGGTCGGGCATGTCCGTGACCAGGATCAACTTGGCCTGACGGCGATAATCGAACGGGCTATCCACACGTACACAAGCGGATTGGGTCAACCCGATCCGGGATTGAAAGAAATCGAAGGACGGCTTGCGCCCGACCGATAACGTCGCGCTGGTCAGGATCACGCTACGCGTCGGTTGAAACAATTCACTGCGCAGGGCGGGGCCCACATCGATGGGCGCCGCCGAAAGTTTGATCGTGAGCCGCTGGCGGCGCGAATAGGTCTTTTCCAGCCAGTAGACCGCATCGGGGATCTGTTGGGTTCGCCACGCTTCGATGTTGCCGGCCAGCAGCACGAGACGGTCGTGTGCCGAAAGAAAATCTTGCCGTAGTGTTTCGATGTCCAACCGTTCGGCCCGTTGCCGGATCATGACGGCCAGATTCTCCAACGCCGGACTCAACCGATTGTCCACAATCTCGGGCTGACGCACGCGGCCATTGGTTTCCTTTTGCTGCGACAACCAATCGTGCAGCTCGCGAAAGAAATCGTCGGCGATCCCCTGAGACCGGAACGCCTCACGCTGTTCCTTCTGCCAGTCCTGTGATACCAACAAGCCTTTGTTGGTGCGGGCGTTGTACAGTCTATTCAACACGTACTGGACCTGGCCCGACCGGACGCTGATCCCCAGATGGTCCCCTGCCACCGCCTCGACCGTATGGGCTTCGTCCAGGATGGCCGCAGCGTATGTCGGCAACAGGCTGGCACCGGCCCGCCGCAACGCCAGGTCGCTGAAGAACAGCGCATGGTTGACGATCAGGATCTGTGCGTTGAAGATGCGTCGACGCGCCAGAAAGTAGAAGCAATCCTTATGTCGGGGACAGTTCCGCCCCATGCAATTGCTGCTGTCGCTGGCCACCTCGTCCCAAACCGAGCTGTCCGGTTGAAACGACAGGTCGCTCAGCGAACCGTCGTCCGTTTTCTGGGCCCAGCTTCGAATGGAACGTAACTGCTGCAGTTCTTCGTCGGATGCGAACAGGGTACCCGCTCGGGACAACGCATTGTCCAAACGCCGCAAGCTGATATAGTTGCGTCGGCCTTTGACCAGAACGCTGGTGAACTCGCGTGGAATGACGCTGTTCAGCAGCGGTAGATCCTTGTGCAACAACTGCTCCTGCAGGCTGATGGTGTGCGTCGATACCACGACCCGGCGCACCGCGTTTTCGTCGTCCTTCTCATAGTCTTCGCTGACCGCCAGGACCGCCGGCACAAGGTAGGCAAAACTCTTGCCGACCCCCGTCCCGGCCTCGGCGACCAGATGATGGCCCTGGCGCAAAGCCGACCAGACCGCTTTGGCCATCTCCAGTTGCTGGGGGCGGTGCTCGTAGTTCTTCAGACGAACGGCAATGCGGCCGTCGGGTCCCAGGATCGATTCAGGTGTCAGCGTCATGCGATCAAGAATAGAGGTTTGGCCCGCGAGCGTCCAGCTACCTTCCCGTGCTTCAATCGGCTCCAAAATCTGCCAGATCCCTTGGATGCTCCCCAACGCAGGTGGCCATCGCGGCTTCGCCAGACCCTTGTAACGAACGACGAAACACAACGAAAGGTACGCTATCCGATAACGAAATGGTATTGATCGGCCAGCGCTCGAGCGGCTGTGTTGGCGTCGAAGCGGGTTTCGGCTTGTTGACGGGCGGATTGGGCGAGACGCTGACGGGAGGCAGGATCGGCCAGCAGGCCGAGCATCGTGTTGGCCAGCGCCTGCCCGTCGTCGGGCGGGACCAAGCGGGCCGAGCGGTCATGGTCAAGGATCTCCGGCGTGCCGCCGACACAGGTGGCGACGATCGGGACACCGGACGCAGCGGCTTCCAATAATACGCGGCCCAGCGGTTCTTGTCGTGCCGGATGGACCAGCAGCGTCAGTTCGTTCATCAGTTCCGCAATATCGTCGCGCAGCCCCAGAAGACGAACTCGGCGCTGCAGTTCCGGGTGCGAGGCCCGTTCAAGCAACCGCGCTTGGTACTCGAGCGCTTCCGCTTTCTGCGAGTAACGCTGGCCGACGATCAGGAAACAGACGGCGGGCTCCCGGCGGACGACTTCAATGGCGGCATCCAGCAGCAAGTCCAACCCTTTGCGCATGCCGATCTGGCCGACGGTGCCGATCAACTTCGTCGCCGGCGGCAGGTTCCACAGACGATGCAAGTAGCCGGTGGCTGGACGAGGGCAAAAGCGTTTCAGATCCACGCCGTTATGCACCACGTGCAGCCGCTGCGGATCGACGCCCAGGTCGACGTACCATTGTCGAGTTGCTTGGGAAACGGCGATCAACCGAGCATGATGATTCAGGTCGTCGACCACCCGCCGATTGATTCGCAGGATGTCGCGCAGATGGCCCAGACCGGGCAACGAACGCTCTGCGATCACCGGCCCCACCAGACGACTCATCGCCAGGCTATTGGCATGGACCAGATCCGGTTGGACGGCATCGATCAGGCAGCGGAGACGAGATCGACATTCGGCCAACGGCAGCCGAGCGCCCTGCGGGGCCTGCAGATCCAGCGGCGTGTGGGCGATGCCCGATCGAACCAGCGTTTCCGCCAAGGGGCCGTGGCGGGGACAGGCCACCTGGATGCGGGCGTGGTCGGCCAGTCCATGTTGCAGGACCGTCAACAAGGACCGCTCGCCGCCATTGAGCGAGGCGTATTCGCACAGCACCAGCACCTTGGCCATGGCGTTCGTCAGCTCTCCAGGGCGCCCAGCAACTGCCGGATGTAATCCGCGATCTGGGCCAGCACCTGGTCACGCGGCTGGCGGTCTGCCTGGGCGATCCTGCGGACGATAGCCGAACCGACGATCAGCCCATCGGCGACCGGCGCCAGTTGCCTGACATGTTCCGGTTGGCTGATCCCGAACCCGATGCAGATCGGCAACGACGTACGCGCTCGCAGCCAGGCCACGTTCTCGGCCAGATCGGCAGGCAATCGAGTCCGTTCGCCGGTGATGCCGGCCACCGAGACATAGTACAAGAAGCCTGTCGAAGACTCCGCGATCCGAATCGCCCGCTCGCGAGGCGTCGTCGGTGAGACCAATTGGATCAGGCTGAAGTCCTCGCGTCGGCAGACCTCGGCCAACGGTGCGGCCTCTTCGACCGGCAAGTCGGGGACGATGGCGCCCACGATCCCCGCCGCCTGGGCCTCGGCCACAAACGACGCGATCCCTCGGCGGAAAACGATCGAATAACTGACCATGCTGACGATGGGCATCGACAGCGTCGGGGCAACGCGACGAGTCATCTCGAAGATATCGGCCAAGTGTGTTTTTCGGTCTAACGCTCGGGTATAGGAAGCTTGGATCACCGGTCCATCGGCGATCGGGTCGCTGTACGGGATGCCCAGTTCGCACAGCGGGCACCCGCAGGCATCCAGTTGCTTCAACACGTCGGCCGTAAAGTCCAGATCGGGATCGCCCGCCGTGATGAACGGCATCAAGGCCTTGCGTTTTTCAGCTCGAAGGTTTTCGAATAAACGATCGATGGCAGACATTGGCGGTGCTGCTTTCACATTGCGGTTTGTCGTAGTCGAGCGATCTCGGCGGCATCTTTGTCACCACGTCCCGACAAGCAGACCAGGATCATTTGATCCTTCGGGCGATTGGCTGCCAGTTGGATGGCTTGGGCCAGGGCGTGTGCCGTTTCCAGAGCCGACAGGATTCCTTCGTTTCGAGCGACCAGATCAAAGGCCTCCAGCGCCGCTTCGTCGCCACACGGCAGATACTGGACTCGACCCGTATCCTTCCAGAAACTGTGTTCGGGGCCGACTCCGGGATAATCCAATCCGGCAGACAGCGAGTGCACCTGGCCGGTCTGACCATCTTCGTCCTGCATCACATAGCTGAACGACCCGTGCAGCACGCCGGGACTGCCGAAGGTAAGCGAAGCGGAATGGTCACCCGGCTTCGCGATGCGTCCGCCGGCTTCGACGCCGACCAGTTCCACCTGCTCATCCGCGATAAAAGCGGAGAACATCCCTGCGGCATTGCTGCCGCCGCCGACGCAGGCCACCACTGAGTTGGGCAAGCGGCCCAGTCGAGCCAGGCATTGCTGCCGAGCCTCGCGGCCGATGACCGCCTGAAAATCGCGCACGATCATGGGAAAAGGATGCGGTCCCACCACCGATCCCAGGATGTAATGCGTCGTTTCTACACTGGACATCCAATCCCGCATCGCCTCGTTGATCGCATCGCGCAGGCTTCGTGAACCGCTGGTCACGGGCCGTACCTCGGCACCCATCAGCTTCATATTGAACACATTGGGAGCCTGCCGTCGTACATCCTCTTCACCCATGTAGACCACGCAGGGCAGGCCGAAATGGGCACACGCGGTGGCGGTTGCCACGCCGTGCTGGCCGGCGCCCGTTTCGGCGATCACTCGCTGCTTGCCCATCCGCAACGTCAACAGTGCCTGGCCCAGCGTGTTGTTGATTTTGTGTGCACCCGTGTGGTTCACATCCTCGCGCTTCAGCCAGATCTGAGCGCCCCCGCAATGCTCGCTTAACCGCTTGGCATGGTACAGAGGCGACGGACGTCCGACGAAATCCCTCAATAATTCGTCCAAAGTTGCATGAAACAGCGGATCTTGGACCGCGCTGCGGTATTCTGCCTGCAACTGATCCAGCGCCGCAACCAGCGTCTCGGGTACGTAGCGACCACCAAACGGGCCAAAACGCCCCATCGCGTCCGGGACCTGCCCGGTCTGACCGCCAGGATGTGTCATCGACTCGGTCATGCTACCCTCGAAAAAAACAAAAATGCCCCGGTTGCGACAACAACCGGGGCCTTTCGCCCAGATCTCTGCTCGGGCCTATTCCTCGATCAAAATCGCCTCGCAGGGACACTGCTCGGCGGCGTCTCGGCACGCGTCTTCGCTGTCGGCCGGGACCGGGTCAGCCATGACGATCGCGATATCGTCATCACCTAACTCGAATACTTCCGGGCAAACATCCACGCAGACGCCACATCCGGTGCATGTATCCTCAACGATCGCCTTCATAACGACTCCTTCTTTAGAGCTAATTGGTAGCGAATTCCTTCCGTGGATCAATTCGGGCGGCTACGTCCAGTAGCCCCATGCTTTCTGTCGAGGATAACGAACCGGCGACGATCGCGAAAGGTGGTATTCGGCCCAATAATCTATGGGCAACGATGCACACAGACCAAACAGGTATCATCCTTTTGATCGTTATCGCCAACGAATCGGCCCGTATCGTTCAGAATCGATTGAGCGATGTCGAAAGCGCCCCCCTTACACTGCCGGTATTGATCGATCAAGCGATTCCAGCCGTACAGATCACCTTGTCGATTCTCCGCTTCGGTGACGCCGTCGGTGACCATCAACAGCGTGTCGCCAGGTGCCAATTCGTGTTCGGACACTTGATACTCGAAACTGGGCTCGATCCCCAATGGCAGTCCGGAAGTATCATTGCCGATCTCCAGGACCTCGCCCCCCGCCCGCCGCAATAACGGACGCAAGTGTCCGGCATTGACCAATTGCAATCGATGCGTCGTCCAATCGAGGATCACCAGCACCATGGTCATGAAGGCCGCGTCGGCACTGCGTTGGACGAAACGCCGGTTGACCGTACTGACCACTTCGACAGGCGGAAGATCATGCGTCAAGAACACACTGAATTCGGTCGAGGCCTTGGCCATCAGCAGGGCAGCGGGGACACCTTTGCCAGACACATCGCCCAACAGCAGCGCGAGTCGATTGTCGTGTAACAGTCGGTAGTCGAAATAGTCACCACCAACCTGTTTGGCCGGGGCGTAATAGTCCCAGAATTCGTATCCAGGAATATTCGGTCGTTCCGATGGCAGCAACGAGATCTGGATTTCGTGGGCGAATCCCAGTTCCATTTCGAACGACCGTTCCCGCATGGCGGCTTCGTGCAACAGGGCGTTTTCTGCGGCGAAAGACACCTGCATTGCAGCGGTCAGCAGCAGATCGAGTTCATCGGCCGCGAAAGGCCCGTCGATGGGATCCGCATCCAACTGGATGATCCCCACAGGCTGCTCGTGACCATTCAGGATGGGGACACATAGG
>SKVE01000541.1 GCA_007129635.1 Planctomycetaceae bacterium | reverse complement strand
TCAAGGGCCGCTTGCAGCACGCCATCCGCGAGTTGGTTACCAAGGCGTTTCAGCGCAACTACGGCCTGCGAGGGATCGGCGCCGCGACGCGCAGCGCGGTCGAGCAATATGTGGCCGATCAATTGGGCCACCATCGGATGGCAGACCCCAACGTCCAGCAGCGCCTGGCGCGGTTTCAGAAGTCGTATCCGGGCGTGGATTTGTCCCTGCCCTCGTTCAGCGCGCACGGGGAGTATTGGTACAATCTGCACGTGGTATTTGTGAGTGCCGAGCGCTGGATGGAGATCCGCGAGCGGCTGTTGGAACTGCGATTGGCGTCGATCGAAGTCGGCGAGTCGCCGGAACAGGTGGCGCTGGGGTATATGAACGCTTGTACAAAAGCGGGCGGGATTTTATGTTCCGTTATTATACGGGGACGATTGGGGAGTATGATCGGGGTGCTGTGTAGTTGGTGAATCGGGCTTCGACCGGTACAGGACCGGCGGGGAGCGGAGGGAGAGCGAGAAAGGCGACGGGATCTTAGTTGCCAAACCGCGCCTCCACCGGTACAGGACCGGCGGGGAGCGGGAGGGAGAAGGGAAAGAAGGGGTGCAGGACCTGTAGTTGTCAAACCTGCTTCCACCGGTACGGGACCGGGGGGGAGCCAAACCAGGCTTTCACCGGTACGGGACCGGGGGGGGGCTGACGACCGGTGGGGTGTGGGAGAATGGTTTTTTGGTGCGAGGTGGTGATGTCCGATACGCGACAGAAGACTCTTTGGCCGACTGAGACGACGGACCGCGTGCGTGCGGCGCTGCTGAAACTGTTCAGCAAGCATCGCATCGTGTTCTGGTACGATGCCCAGCGCGAACTGCGCGGCGAGTTTGAATCGGTGGCGTTGCCGGACGTGGAGAAGGTGGTGGTCGACAAGAACGAGTTCGGGCTGAAATACCGCATGTTGCGCGAGCAGCCCGAGACGCGTTTTCTGCTGTACATCGACCGGCCGCAACCACCCGATACAGAGAACTGGCTGCTGGATGTGCTGCTGGCCCACGAGGAGTTCCGCACGGATCAGGCGGTGCTCTGGCTGGCCGAACTGGAATTGGGGTACGAGTTCGCGGAGGTCGTGCGGGAGCATTCCGAGTTCTACACGTCGCCCAAACTCCGTAAATGGCTCAAGCGGCTTGCGTCGCCGGACGACACGCCCGGCCGCGTGCGACTGAAGATGCTGGCGGCCTGTGCTGGCGCCGACGCACGCCTGGATTCGTTCCTGGAACATCTGCTGGACGAGTACGCCGGCGGGCAACAGGAGAAGCGGACGCTGATCGAACGTGCGAAATTGTTCAGCTTCCTGTGGGAGCAGGTCGAGAAGACCTACGGCTACCAATCCGACAACCCGGGCCTGTACGACGTTACCATCGAGCTGTTCAAATCGTGCTACGCGATGGGAACCGACGGGGACGTGCGTTTGAACACCGAGGCGCTGGCGCTGTTGAAGCGTTGGAAGGACAGCCGCCAGCACGAACGGGCGTTCGAACGGCTGTCGGGCGAATGCGCCAAGGCTGACCTGGCGTGTTCAGTTTGTGCTTGTCACTCCGACTTGGACAAGGCTGGTAAACCAGCCGATGACGGAGCAGGAAGTCGAGCGGATTCGGATGTGCATCGTCAGAAGCCGGCCTTACCGGAGAGGCTGTGAAAAAATGGGACTGGCTCCGAGTGAGAACCCCGAAAACCTTCGAAAATCGGTGGTCGCGAAGGTGCCTGTCCTAATTTCTTCACAGCCTCGGAGCGAAGAGTGGCAAAACCGGCAGGCCGAAGATCTGGGATGGTGGCACACGCTGTGCCAGATGCCGTTCACGTCGAATCTGCCCGGCACGGGGTTTGTTACGACTCGCGGGCGTGTGATGAAATGCGTTTTGCTCGGAAGTCAGTGATCTGATCGGGGAAAGCACGACATGTCGCGTCAGGATCTCGGTAAGCACCGTTCGAGAAATAACTGACGCACTTTTTGCCCCCTCACCCGGCCCTCTCCCACGAGGGGCGAGGGGACATTGGACAGTTATTTCTCGAACGGTGCTAAACGGTTGGCGGCCCTGGAATCACGGGTCACGGAACTTCAGGAAGAAGTGCGCTCGGCTCGCCCGGCCGCTCGCCCGAAAACGACTCCCGACCCCTTCCGCGAAACGCGACATTAATTCATTTGACGGTCCTTCGTTTCGTGGTGGCATCGGCCACTCGTCAACTCCGTCTTGTGCGGATATACATGGCGGTGCGACGTCTTCCTGCGGGCCTGGTCTTTCTTGTGCACCATGGAAGCGGTGTTGCGCAACAGGCAGGGGAACGGGCAAGCGGTCATGAAATCTTTGGTCGAACATTCTACGGAGAGCTGGTGGCATCGGCCGTGCGGGGGGCGAGAGGTGCTCCGGCTGACCCTGCCGCTGGTGATCTCGACCGGGTCCTGGGCCGTGATGATGTTCATCGACCGGATGTTCCTGATGTGGTACTCGGCAGACATGATGGCTGCCACCATGCCGGCCGGCATGTTGTACTGGGCGATGATCAGTTTCCCGTTGGGGTTGGCCGCTTATGTCAACACGTTCGTCGCTCAATACCACGGTGCTCAGCGTCCCGAGCGGATCGGCGCAGCCACCTGGCAAGGCCTGCGGATCGGCTGGTACGGCACGCCCCTGTTTCTGTGTGCGATTCCTTTGGCCCCCATCATCTTCGCATGGGCCGGACACGATCCGATGGTCCAGGCGTACGAGGTGATCTACTTTCAGTTGTTGACGTTCGCTGCCGGCGGCGCGGTCATCGGAGCAGGACAAGCCGCCTTTTTCACCGGACGCGGCGTGACACGTGTGGTGATGCTGGTCGACGTCGCCGCGATGATCTTGAACATTTGGCTGAATTATCTCTGGATCTTCGGCCACGGCGGCTTTCCCGCCATGGGTCTGGAGGGCGCGGCGTATGCGACGATCGTCAGCACCTGGTTCAAGGTGGCGGTCTTCGGGTACCTGATGTACCTCGAACCGACTCGGCTGACCTATCATCTGGTCGCCACGCGACGATTCGATGGCGCTCTATTCCGGCGGCTGATCGTTTTCGGCGGTCCCAACGGTCTGCAATTCCTGGTCGAAGGCGTCTGTTTCTCGCTGATCGTGCTGCTGATGGGGCGTTTCGGCACCGAGGCGATGACAGCCACCACCCTGGCTTTCAACGTCAACTCCGTCGCATTCGTGCCGATGCTGGGGATCGGGATCGCCACCAGCACGTTGGTCGGCCAGCAGTTGACACGTGGTCGGGCGGACCTAGCGTCTCGAGCGACCTGGACCGCGTTGATCTTTGCTTTGATCTACTCGCTGGCCTTTGGGCTGTTGTATGTGTTCGCGCCAGACCTGTTTTTGCTGGGGTATGCGGCGGGCGTTTCCGAGCAGCAGTTCGGACCGATCCGGGACTTGACGGTGATCCTGCTGCGATTTGTAGCGGCCTTTTGTCTGTTCGACGCGATGCAGATGGTGTTTGTCGGCGCGATCAAGGGCGCGGGCGACACCTGGTTTGTGCTGGTCACCACAATCTTGGTCTCTTTGCTGGGCGTTGCCGCATGCTGGTACGCGTCTCGTTGGGGCCTGATGGGCTGGTGGTATGCCGTGACCGGCTGGATCTGTCTGCTGGGGCTGATCTACATGGGACGATTCCTGCAGGGCCGCTGGAGGACGATGCGGGTGATCGAAACCGATCCTGCGCATCAGGAACCTTGAAACGACCAGCCGCAGAGGGACTACCCAACGAGTGGTCGATCCGCGAAACTTAGGAACACTGCACCATTTTCAATTCGTAACGCATGCAGGGAAGGAACAACGCATCGTGTCCTCGATACACACCATCTATGAAGAACTCTGTACGTTCGTCCGTCAAACGGCGATGATCGAATCGATCCAGGAATTGTTGGGTTGGGACGAACGCACCATGATGCCTCCGGCGGCTGGCGAGTATCGCGCCGAACAGATGACATACCTCGCGGGATGGGTCCATCAAAGGCGGACCGATCCGCGGCTGGGTGGATGGTTGAACGAATTGACGGGCAGTTCGCTGGATAGCGACGCTCACAGCCCGTCCGCTGCGACGATCCGCGAGTTGCGGCGGGATTACGAGAAGAGCTGCAAACTGCCTCAATCGCTGGTCGAGCAGCTTACGCGAGCCTGCGTTTTGGGCCAACAGATCTGGACCCAGGCTCGCAAAGACAACGACTTCCGCTCGTTTCAGCCGCATTTGCAACAGATCTTTCGCTTGAAGCTTCAGCAGGCCGAAGCGATTGGCTACCAGGACCAGCCGTACGATGCCTTGTTGGATGATTTCGAGCCGCATGCTCGGACCGCCGATGTGGCGGACGTGCTGACGGGACTGAAGGACCAACTGACGCCGCTGGTCGCCACGCTGGTCGATAGCCCCCGCCAACCGGACGCGTCTTTGCTCCAACGTCGGTACCCGATCGCCGACCAGCAGGCGTTTGGACGCCAGGTGGCCGAGTCGATTGGATTCGATTTCCAGCGGGGCCGTCTGGACGTGACGGCTCATCCTTTCTGTGCGGGCCTGGGACCTCACGACTGTCGGATCACCACCCGGTATCACGAGCACGAATTCCCGATGGCTTTTTTTGGCATCCTGCACGAAGCAGGCCACGGCCTGTACGACCAGGGCCTGCCGCCCGAACATTATGGTCTGCCGCCGGGCAGCTACCTGTCGTTGGGCATCCACGAATCCCAATCCCGATTGTGGGAAAATGCGGTGGGCCGCAGCCGATCGTTCTGGCAGCACTATTTTCCGCATGCTCAGCAGCGATTCCCCGAGGCCTTGAGCGGCGTGGTGCTGGACGACTTCCACTTTGCCGTCAACCAGGTGCGTCCCAGCTTGATCCGTGTCGAGGCGGACGAGGCGACGTACAACCTGCACATCATTATCCGCTTCGAATTGGAACTCGCCCTGCTGACCGGCGATCTGCCGGTCGGCGACCTGCCCGGAGCCTGGCGTGAGAAGTACCGCGAGACGCTGGGCATCGAGCCGCCGGACGATGCCGATGGTGTGCTGCAAGACATCCATTGGAGTGCCGGGCTGATCGGTTATTTTCCCACGTACACCTTGGGCAACCTGTATGCGGCTCAATTCTACCATCAGGCCGATACGGATCTGGGAGGGATCGAGGACATGCTGGCTCGCGGCGAATTCGCACCGTTGCTCGAATGGCTCCGTCGCCATATTCATGCCAAAGGCCGCTGTTACTCGGCCGCAGAACTGGTTGTCGATGTCACCGGTCGTTCCCTAGCCTCGCAGCCCCTACTGGACCAGTTGCGTGGCAAGTACCTGCCGCTGTACCAAGGGTGACACGCAGGGCGCAAGATGGATTTGACACGGGAGCTTGCTTGCGTGAGAATAGTTGGCGTTGGGCGAGTTGAAACGCGGCGTGAGCTTTGGCGATTATGTGAACCGAGGAGAGCTGTGATGAACCGCAGAGTGATGGGGTTGTTCCTGGCGATGTTGTTCTGTAGCCTGCCGGCGTTCGGGGGGGAAGCCGTACGTCAATCGGCTCGCCAGATCCCGATCGCCTACGAGGTGGATGTGGTGGTGGTCGGCGGCAGCACGGGCGCCGTTTCGGCTGCGGTGGCCGCTGCGGAGCGAGGGGCTCGTGTCTTCCTGGCAGCGCCTTATCCGTACTTGGGCGAGGACATGACGGCCACGTTGCGGTTGTGGCTGGAAGACCAGCAGCCTCACGGACCGCTGGCCGAAGCTTTGTACCACGATCCGGCTTCGCGGGATAAGCAGATGCCGCGGCCTTTGCACATCAAACAGACCCTGGAACAAGCCTTGCTGGACGCGGGCGTTGAGTTCCTGTTCAGTTGTTATGTCAGCGACGTGTTGTTCGACGATCAACAAGCGTTGGCGGGCATCGTGATGGCCAATCGAGCCGGTCGGCAGGCCGTTGTGGCCAGGACGATCATCGACGCCACTGAGCGAGGGATCGTGGCGCGTCTGGCAGGAGCCGCATTCCGACCGTTCCCAGCCGGGCCCCACACTTTTCGCCGTGTGGTAATCGGTGGCCAACCGGTCGATCTGCCCGGCGGGAAGGTGCGGCAGATCCAACCGTCGTTTGGCACCCAGGCTCGGCCCTTTCCCGTCTTCGAGTACACTTTGCAACTAGAGATGCCGGACGACAGCTTCCGCTCGTTCGCTGCGGCCGACCAAACAGCTCGATCGTTGACCTACCACCCGGACCAGCAGATCACCGCCGATCGATTGTTCCAGGTGCCTCCCGATGCCATGCATGGTCGGATCTCGTTGGAACGGGACGATTTGCCGGTCGAGGCCGTTCCGCTGGACGCCCTCCGGCCTCGAAATATCGACCGGCTGTACGTCCTGAGCGGTGCGGCTGATGTCAGTCGTCAGGTCGCCCAGCGGTTGATACAGCCGCTGCAGGCGATCGGTTTGGGAAAACGCATCGGGGCGCAGGCGGCCTCCGAAGTGGCGGGTATCCGAGCGTCGGACGTCGTCCACGTACGAAGAGGGCCGGAGGAGGCCGAGTTGGTCGATGGTGAAGTCCGCGAGTCGCTGGTGGGCGTGCGTCCCGTCCAGCAGTTGCCGACCGTGGTTCAGCCCGATAGCCAACTGCCCGTGTGGGGCCGCTATGATGTGGTCGTGGTCGGCGGTGGCACGGGCGGAGCTCCCGCCGCGATCGCGGCGGCCCGCCAGGGGGCTCGGGTGCTGGTCATCGAAGTCCAACGCATGCTGGGCGGTGTCGGTACGGCTGGACAGATCACCAGCTACTACCATGGGCATCGGGTCGGTTTTACGGCCACGGTGCCCGGCAACCCACGTTGGTCACCGGAAGAAAAAGCCCAATGGTGGCGGCAGACGCTGCTGGATGCGGGCAGCGATGTCTGGTTCGGCGCCGTCGGGTGTGGAGCCATTGTCCAGGATGACCGGGTGGTGGGCGTCGTCGTGGCGACTCCTGATGGACGCGGCGCGGTACTGGCCGACGTGGTGATCGATGCGACCAGCAATTCCGACATCGCCGCCCCAGCGGGTGCAGCCACCGATTATACGGGAAGCGGCGAGTTCGCGGTGATGGGCGCGGGAACCACGTTCCGGCGACTCGGCGGCAGCGGTACCAATCCTTCGTTTACCCTGGTCGACGATACCGACCTGGCAGACCATTGGCATGTCCTGGTCTGGTCCAAACGCAAGTACCCCAATGCTTTCGATCAGGCCACGCTGGTCAATACCCGCGAGCGGCGACGAATCGTCGGCGATTTTACCATGACCGTGCTGGACCAGATTATCGGCCGCACCTATCCTGACACGATCAGCCAAGCCGACAGCGATTTCGATACGCACGGTTTTACCATCGAACCCTACCTGATGTTGGCCACGCCGCCGCGAGCTCAGAACTACCTGGTCAACATCCCCTACCGCTGCCTGCTGCCTCGTGGTCTGGAAGGGCTCTTGGCCACCGGGTTGGGGATCAGCATGCATCGCGATGCGATCCCGTTGGTGCGAATGCAGGCCTGTATCCAGAACCAAGGGTACGCCGCCGGGTTGGCCGCCGCCATGGCCTCGCGCGACGGGCTGCCCCTGCGAAAGATCGATATCCGAGCTTTGCAGCGGCAACTGGTCCAGATCGGCAACCTGCCCGAAGAGGTGCTCGATCACCAGGATTCGCTGCCCATGTCCCGCGAGCAGGTCGAGGCAGCCGTGCGCGATTACTCGCCGCTGGCCAGTCCCTCGGCGGGCGGAGACCGTCGTTTCGAGGAGATCGCTGCCCGATTCGCCGACGCGCCGCCTCGGGAAGACTTCTGGGCGGCAGCCGTCATCTTTCAACACCCCGAGATCTCGGTACCTTTTTTGCGCGAAGCCTATGCGACCAGCGACGGCCAGACGCAATTGGCTTACGCCCAAATGTTGGCCATGCTGGGCGATGATACTGGAGCCGACCGGTTGCTCCAGCAGTTGCACGATGCCGCTTGCTGGGATATCGGCTGGAAATACGCCAGCATGAGCAACTTTGGGACGGCGTACAGCCCGCTCGATACGGTCATCCTGGCGTTGGGTCGGATCGGGCACCAAGCGGCGGTGCCCGCGATCCTGGAAAAGGTTGCGTTGCTGGACGCCGACGCCGATTTCTCGCACCATCGTGCCGTCGCTCTGGCTTTGGAGCAACTGGGCGACCCCTCGGCTGCCGCGGCCTTGTCGGATCTGTTGGCCAAGCCCGGAATGACCGGTTATGTACACGATTCGCTGGACGCCGTGCTGGCTCATGCGGGCGCGGAACAACCCGATTTACACGCGGTCCATACACGCAACGAATCGATCCGCGAACTGTTGCTGGCTTGTGCCCTGTACCGTCTGGGCGACCAGGACGGCCTGGGGGCGGAACTGCTGTCTGCCTATGCCAAAGATCTCCGCGGTCATCTCGCCCGCCACGCCACCGCCGTGCTCGACAAGCCCCTCCCCTAACGCCAAGGAAAAAGCAACGGTCTCGGTCAACGATCAAAAATCAAAAAAGGACAGGCATCATTCGCATGGACATCATTCGCATGCGATACGAATAATGAAAAATGCCTGTCCTTTTCCTGTATGACGGGGCCTGCGGGTCGGCCGGGTTCTTGTGCGAGTCGTTCGAGTTCATGACGGACGAGAAGCGGCACAAGGGCAAGCTGACGACCAAGATCTGAAGAGGCTGCAAGAGTCCACGTTCTACGGCAAGGAGAAGAAGTCGCTGGCCTACGTGATCGCCATCATGAACATGATCCTACACGGGATCGAGGCGCCGAACATCTTGCACACCAACACGCTGACCGAGAACCTGGCCGACATCCAGGAAAAGGACCGGTTTGACGTGGTGCTGGCCAATCCGCCGTTCGGCGGCAAAGAGCGGAAGGAGGTCCAGCAGAATTTCCCGATCCGCACCGGCG
>SKVE01000733.1 GCA_007129635.1 Planctomycetaceae bacterium | reverse complement strand
TACACGGCGCCTCGGGTCGACCAGTTCCAGGCATGCATCGAATTCGATGACGGGCGGTACGACATCTTATTCGGGTGCGACGAAATGCTGTTGTCGGCGCTGACTGTCGGTGCTCAAGGAGCGGTCGGTTCCACCTACAACTTCCTGGCGCCGTTGTACGTGCGGTTGATCGATGCTTTCCGAGCCAACGATCTGGACCAGGCTCGTCGCCTGCAGAGCCAGGCCGTCCGGATCATTCATGCCATTGTACGATTGCGCGGTGTTGCCGGGTTGAAGGCGGCGATGAAGATCCGCGGCGTGGATTGCGGGCCCTGTCGATTGCCGTTGCAGACGGTGCGAGCGGACGAGCTGGAACAACTCCGCCAGGAACTCGGTTCGTTGGCGTTTTGGGATCAAGAATCCCTACCATCTGTCAGAAAAGGGGTCTGACCTGGCGTGTTCAGTTTGTGGTTGTCAAGGGCAAAGTGTTTGATCCCGTTTTTGTTCTGCGTAGATCCTCCTAGCAGGAGATTCGGGCCGTTTTCGCAGTGCGGTGGCTTGACGCCGCTTTCGTTCTGCGTCAGCTTTGTATCTTGCACGATAGCTGTTGGAGGAGCGGAGAGAAAGAAAGGCACAGCCAAAGCGGCGTCAAGCCACCGCACTCCAAAGAAAGCGGACCGCCCAGTGGGGAACAAGAGTCGTTACGTTCCAGGAGTACAAAACTGGGCGAAAACGGGACAAATTGAACACGCCAGGTCTGACAGAGCCTAACAAGACCGCCTGAAGGCGGAACTACGAGCAACCCTTTGATCGAGTCCTTGTGGGCATCACGCTTTGTGCTCGATCACCGGATTGGCCAGCACCCCCAGTTTTTCGATCTCGACTTCCACAAGATCCCCCGGCTTCAAGAAGATGCGGGGTTTGCGCGCCATCCCGACACCGGGCGGCGTACCCGTGAAAAGGACATCGCCCGGCTTCAACGTGCATACCCGTGACACGTAATGGATCAGATGGGCGATGGGAAAGATCAGTTGGCTGGTGTTGGAATGCTGGAGGGTCTGGCCATTCAGACGCAGGCGGATCTCCAACGCATCGGCATCACCGACCTCGTCAACCGTCACCAGGTAGGGGCCCATCGGAGCGAAGGTGTCGAACGTCTTTCCCAGCAGCCATTGCCCGCTGGATTTGTTCAATTGCCAGTCGCGAGCCGACACGTCGTGACCGCAGGTATAACCCGCAACATGCTGCAAAGCCTGCGACTCGGGGATGTCCCGTCCCCCGGTGCCGACCACCACGACCAATTCGGCTTCGTAGTCGACTTGGTCGCTGATCGCGGGCAGCAGAATCGGGGACTGGTGTCCCGTGACGGCCGTCGGAAACTTGTTGAACACCACCGGTTCGGTTGGGGTCGGCAAGTGAGATTCGGCAGCGTGGTCGGCATAGTTCAAGCCGATGCAGATGACCTTCTCCGGATCGGGGACCGGGGCCAGCAATCGCAGCGACCGAGGCTCCAGCGGTTGGCCGGCTTGGACGGCCGCCCGAGCCCGGTCCAAGCCCGCCGGTCCCAGCCGCAACAACTCGCGCATCGTCGGCGGTAACTCGGGATCGGTCAGATTCAGATCAACGTAGTAGTCGCCTCGACGGCCAGCAACTCGCGATCCCGTCTCCGTAGCATAACTGATCAGTCTCATGATGGTCTTCGACTCCTGCGGCATGGTTTCAAGTTAGGTACGCTCCCGGACTCTTGTATCTTGTCAATCATGGCCGCGCGGCCTGCGAGTGCAAGGGGGGCGGGAGTCGTTTTTGGCCAACGATTTACCACCTGGTACGGGGTGGGTGTTTATGGGCGGGACGAGCAGATCAATGAGTCATGATCCGCGGCCGCGTCGTTCCAGGATCCGTGGTGATTCCGAAGTGAAAGCGCTGACCATCATAGAATCGTTCGCGGAGTTCAAAATTCTCGTACGAGATACCGCCGGGGATCGGCTGCTTGGACATCCAATACGTGTAGCGAGCGTTGACTGCCACGTGCAGATCGTCGCGCCAATCACCGGCCGGCTTCCGCCAATACTGAGTCACAGGAAATCCGCCATAATACCAGTGCGTCCGTCGCGGAAACGGTTCGATGGCCGACGGGTCTTGCTCATCGGTCGTGATCGCGACCAGCACATCGCCCGCTGCGTTTCGATAAAGCTGGTCCAATGGGAACAACTGATGATCGGTGAACGCGGCCTCGCGATAGTCCGGATACAGGTCCAGGCTGCTGACCACGCGATCGTCGAGCCACAGATGGCGGGCCCGCGCTTTGTTGCCCATCGTGGCGGTCAGAATGCAGTAGTCCATCGGGGCACTGTCCGGATGAGCATGAACCGTCAACTGGAGTTCGTCGGGCAGGTCGCTGCGTTGTATGATGGTCAACCAGACATGAGCTTCGTTAAGAAACCGCTCGACCTGTACCTGGACTTCCAAGCTCTCCACCCCCGCAACGCACCGGGTCAGACGACCTGCCCGCCAGGCATCGCCGTGATCGGCGGGAGCTGGAGGCCGAGCCACCCAGAATCGTTTGCCTTGCAGATCGTCCAACTGGCTGGGCTCCAGTTCACTATAATGTTTGCGGCCATCCACGATCGGTTCTACGGCGATGAAGTTCAGCAGATCCTCTTGCCCGTCGGGCAGCACGGGGTAGCGGATGCGGATCAGACCGCGAGGTCCATCGTCGGGCTTGCCTGTCGGTGGCGCCAGCCCCCACATCAGATGGCCGCGTATGCCCCAGGCCCATCGATCGGTGTTCTTGCCAGAACGAATCCACTCGATGCTGGCCGACTCGTGCTGCGCATCGACGGCGATCTGCCTGGATTCGGCCACCGGTTCCCGCAGGTCGCCATTCCGCTCGGCCCCCAACGCAACGACCAAACCCACAAGGGCCATCAGGAATCGCCCGGCATGAGGAAAGATTTTCCGCCATCGGGGCTTGGGAGCCGGACGAGGTGCTGGGCAGGTAATCATGACTCTTCCTTCGCATCGATCGTTAGGAACTCGGGATGTTATCGCATTGTTTTCGAAGATCGTTCTTCCCGCAAGTTGCCATGCGCGGGCACGCTGACCGATGGGCGACAACTGGCAAGCTGCCGAGGCTTCCGCTAGAATCATCGAACGCTCGTCGAACGCTGACGGCAGCTCCGTCAGCGTAGGGCGAGGCATCCGTTACCAGCCAACACGAGGCGAACAGACAGTGAAGACACTACTGAGTGAACGGGAACTGAGCGACGGGGTGGACCGGTTGTCGCGGGCGATCGCAGATCGTTGGGATTCTCGGCCCATGACGATCGTGGGGGTGCTGACCGGCTGCGTCGTTTTTTTGGCCGATCTGATCCGCCGTCTGGATATGCCGTTGCGGGTCTATCTGGTCCAGGCCAGCAGTTACCGGAACGGTACCACTCGCGGCGAATTGACGATCGATGTGGATCTGGGACCGGAAGTCGAAGGCCGGGATGTGCTGTTGATCGACGATATTTTCGATACGGGGCACACGCTGGTCCGGGTTTTGGCCGAGTTGAAAAAGTACCGCCCGGCGACGATTCATACCGCCGTGCTGTTGTACAAGGAGGGGCGGCAGGAAGTCGAATTCGAACCGGAGTTTATCGCCTTTCGCATTCCCAACCAATTTGTCGTCGGTTATGGGTTGGACTACCAGGACGAGTACCGCAACCTGCCGTACCTGGCGGTCTTGGAACCGGAAGACTTGAACCAGCGTGCCGGGGATGGTGTTGGAGCCGATGGTTGATGGCGGCCGGTTTGCGAATCCTATTGGTCTCGCGGCGATTTTGGCCACAGGTCGGCGACAGCGAGGATGCGATGGCCGATCTGGCCGACGGCCTCCGGCGTCACGGTGCCCAGCCGACGGTGTTGAGTGCCCGTTGGGCAACCGATTGGCCTCGGATCAGCCATTTCCAAGGCGTCCCGGTGCACCGCATCCCACTGCGGCTGGACCGGCCGTGGGGCCGCTGGACGTATCTGCTGGGCCTGGCTCGCTGGCTGCGACGGCACCGATCGCAGTTCGATGTGGTCCTGGTCGCGCGACTTCGCCGCGAGGCAGCCGCGGCGTTGTGGACTTTGCGTCGCAGCTCGACCCCCATCGTGCTGCGGGCCGAGGCTGATGATGGTGCTTGGCAGTCAGCCTCGGTCGTGGGACTCCGCTGCCGCCATCGGTGCCAGCAAGCCAGCGCGATCGTTTATCATGATAGGGCCGTGCAAAACGATCTGATTCAGGCAGGATATCGGTCGTCGTCGCTGTACGCCATCCCCGATGGGATCCGGGCGTCGTTCCCTCGTCGCGGCGATGCGCGCCGTACCGCGCGTTTGGCTTTGGCGAAGATCCACGCTGATTTCTATTGCCCCGCCGAAGCGCCGATCGCTTTGTTCGTGGGACGTCTGCGACCCAAGCTGGGCCTGGCTCGACTGGTCCAAGCCTGGGAGCACGTGATCAGGCGCCGGCCGACCGCCAAACTGTGGTTGATCGGCGACGGGCCCTATCGGGACGACCTGTATCGATGGATCAGCGATCTGGATCTGCGACACTGCGTGCGGATGCCCGGCACGTTCGAATGCCTCGACGAACTGTTCAACGCGGCAGATCTGCTGGTCTATCCGGAATCGACGACCGGACTGCCGCGCATTTGCTTGACCGCAGCCGCCAACGGACTGCCTGTTCTGGCCCGCAGCAGCCCCGAGTTGCAAGTCGAACTCCAGCGACAACCGGCCCTGCAATCACAGGTCATGCTTTTGGACCGCAGTGATGTGGTCGGCTGGAGTGAAGCATTGCTCGATCGACTGAAACCCTCCTTACGATCGGACAGCTTGTCGGAAGGCAGCCGGATCTTGCAGCGCGAACATTCCATGGCTCGCATGATCCGACGTCACCTGGACCTGTTCCACTCGCTGATCCCAAAAGCCGATCGTTAATCCTCGTCTTGCAACAAGTCGCCGTCCGACCCAGCGTCGGCAATGCCATCGTTTTCGACGAAACGAATGGCGTCCTCGGGTAGTTCGTTGCCGTAGATCACGGACAAAACGGCGGGCAGGTACAGGTCCAACATCGACATGGTGGTGGCCATTATCCGATCGATCACCTCGTCGTCCAAGCCTTCCTCGGTCAGGATCTGCGAAGCCTGGAAACGAAGCTCCCCATCGTCAAAATCCATTTCGAACTTGCCGACTCGCATCCCATAGTTCGCGCGGGCGATCGTCTCGGCGATCGCGGGCCGAGCACCTTCGGGAACTCGCAAAGGTGCGTACCCAAAGACCTGGAACAGGCTGCCGTCCTGATCGACCATGGCAATGACTCGATACGTTCCGACCTCGCATCGAAAATCCGCACAGATGGAACCCCGATCGTCGTTGGCCTGGTACCTGACATCGCGTCCGTCCAGGTGCTGGATCAGTTTTTCGTACGCTGTGTCCATGCAAAAGGTCCCCCAGGATTGATGCAGCCTTGTCCTATCGAGATTACCGTCCGAAAACGAAGACGGTCCCTGCAGAGAAAGGTTCGGATAATTGTTCGTCGAAGGGGCTCCGTTGACAATATCACTTACGGTGAAATCTTTGAACCCACCATTGGGTAGTTTGGCAGTTAAGCCTCGGTTCGTTCCAGCACTGGCTTTCCCAACACCTCGAGCCGTGGCTGGATGCCGAGGCCTGGTTGGCTGCTGGCGGCCATGGTCCCGCCGGCTCGCTGAGGTGCACCTTCAGCCGTGCTGACGGTCACGTAGCTGTTGAAATCGGTGGAAGTGAACAGGAATCGAGTTGGCGTGCTGTGAGCCAAATGCGCGATGGCTGCGGTCACGATATCACCGCCCCAAGTATCTTCGATGGTCATTGCGATCCCCCGCGAGACGCACAAGTCGCGGGCCAGTCGGGCACGGGTCAAACCGCCAAATTTACTGATCTTAATGTTCACCACGTCCATGGCCAGATCGGCATCGGCACGAAGCAACATGTCGATGCTGTCGATCGATTCGTCCAAAACGAACGGGTGATCCGTATGGCGTCGAACCGACAGGCACTCTTCGTAACTCAGACAAGGCTGTTCGATGTAGACGTCCAGATCGCGTACTGCGCGAACCACTCGCATGGCCTCGTGCTTCAACCAGCCGGTATTGGCATCGGCCACCAAACGGTCACCCGGTTCCAATCGCTCGGCGACGGCCCGAATGCGACCGATGTCCGTATCAGGATCACCACCTACTTTCAGTTGAAAACGGCGATAGCCCTGGGCTCGGTACCCCGCTACGTTGTCCGCCATGGCCTCGGGCGATTGCTGGGAGATGGCTCGATAAAGGACAAAATCGTCCCCATACCGCCCACCCAGCAGTTCGCAGACCGGCAGCCCAGCGGCTTTGCCCAGAATGTCCCAGCAGGCCATGTCGACGGCTGACTTGACATAGGGATGGCCCTTCAACACGATGTCCATTCGTTCGTTCAGCAGCCCGAGTTGCTGGGGGTTCATGCCAATCAGATGCGGTGCCAATTCGATCAACCCGGTTCGCACACCGGCCGCATAAGCAGGCAGATAGAACGGGCCCAGCGGGCAGACTTCACCGTAACCCACCCATCCCTCGTCGGTCGTCACTCGAACGATGGTGCTATCGAACACGGTGACCGATTTGCCCCCCGACCAATGGTAGCCCCCTTCGCACAGCGGCAGATCAACCTGATAGGCGGCGATATTGACAATCTTCATGATCGTGATCCCGTGCTCTGATCGAGAGGAAGGCAGCCGGCGAAGACGTGCCGACGGTGCGGTGCAAACGAGCCGATTGTAATCGACCCTGATCTGGAAAAACAGGTGGACAACAGGCGAAGATGTGGGCCTGTTACAGCACCGGCCCGAGGATGGCGATGGTGTTGTTCAGCAGTTGTTGGCGGAGCGACCAGCTTGTTACCATCTCCATCGTCACCGGGTGTGATTGGGCGAGGTAGCTGTCCTGGCGATGACGTACTTCGGCGGTCATCGCTGGATCGTAGAAGAGGATATTGTTTTCGTAGTTGAGTTCAAAGCTGCGACGGTCCATGTTGGCAGAGCCGATCAGGGTGATCTGACCGTCCATGGTCAGCGACTTGGTGTGCAGCAGCCCGCCTTCGTATTCGAAGATCCGCACCCCGGCGGCCAGCAGATCGTGGTAGTAGCTGCGGCTTGCCGCGCCCACGATCCACGAGTCGTTCTTCGCCGGGAAAATAATGGTGGTCTGAACGCCGCGTCGTGCGATGGCACATAAGGCTGCCTGCATCGGTTCGTCGGGGACGTAGTACGGGGTCGAGATCACCAATTCGCGACGCGCGGTGTACATCAGGGACTCGAACATCTCGGGCATGGCCGAGTAGCGAACGGTCGGCCCGGTCCCGATCACCTGCGCGGTCAGTGTTCCTTCGGCGCGAGGAATCGGCCGCCGCAACAAGTCCCCGAGGTCTTCCTCGACATGCGCCATCCAATCGGCGGCGAACAGATGTTGGTTTTGGCGAGCGATCGGTCCTTGGAACCGCATCACGGCGTCGACCCAAGGAGCATACTTCGCTTTGATCCGGAATTCCGGGTCAGCACAATTCTGGCTGCCGCAATAGGTGATATGGTCGTCGATCACGACAATCTTGCGATGGTTGCGCAGGTCGATGCGACCCTTCAGAGGCCGCAGTAACGGATTACCAATGGGCAGGGCCGTGGCCAGGTGGACGCCCGCCGCACGCATGGCTGGCCAGTGCTCCGATCCGATCATGATCCGCGAACCAAGTGCGTCTGCCATCGCTCGACACGTTACGCTGCGTGCGGCGGCTCGCTTCAACGCTTCGACAACCTTACAGCCACTGAGGTCGGGCAACCAGATATAGAACAACAAATGCACGTGGTCCTGCGCGGCATCGATATCGGCCACCATGGCATCGATGGCCGCATGCGAATCCTGCATCAACTGAGCCCGATTCCCGCCCATGGGCTCGAAGCCATTGATGGAGCGTCCGACTCGAAACAGGTGGGCATAACGTTCCGGCAGATCGGCCCGCACGTTCTCCTCGTCCGCGCCGGCCGCGTCGCTCAAGCGGGGCATCCCCGCCAACACCTCGCGCATCCGCCGGACACGCCGACGCCCAATATTCACCTCGCCGAACAAAATGTAGGCGACGATGCCCACCACAGGCATGGCGACAATCACCACCACCCAAGCGATCCGCGACGATGGCTCGCGGTGCGGCCTGAGAAGCACACGCACGATAAGCGCAAGCTGAATGACGACGTGCATCCCTCCAAATATCAACGCTACCAATTGGGCTCCCATCATACGTCAGAGTGTACCTTTCCAGGAATCGAGCACCACCCGGCAATCACTTATCGACGTGCAAATCGTAGCGGCGGCCATCGTAGCAGGCGGCATGCTTAGCACCGTTCGAGAAATAACTGTCCAATGTCCCCTCGCCCCTCGTGTGAGAGGGCAGGGTGAGGGGGCAGAAAGTGCGTCAGTTATTTCTCGAACGGTGCTAATCCCGAACAGGAATAGTGGAAGTATCGCATCGAGCGGTTGGTGCACGTATCCCCGACCGTCAATCTCCGCATCATTTACGAATCGGATGTTTCGGTAGCGAGAGCACAATGAACAGACAATCGCAAAACCACCGAAGATCGCAACAAATGGGATGACAACCAGAGGCCAGCGCCAACTGGTTGTAGCGCAAATAATCGATCACGGTGACAGCCGTCTGGACAAGTCCGCGTCCGTGAAACTCCCGCAGCATCTGGAGGGGGACGGGGATCGTCTGGCGAGTTAGACGACCGATGCTCGCGACGACTCGCCGCAGACATCCGATCGGGATCACGACTTTGAACGACACATCGGCCGCGACAGCCACGACCACAACGGCCATGACGACGGCGACGACCATGGCCACGACCACAACGGCCACGACGACGGCGACTCCGCGATAGCGAGCTTCCTGTCCC